>JBIKTT010000011.1:0-12851 GCA_044347925.1 Phycisphaerales bacterium | reverse complement strand
AGACCCGGCACCAGCACCACCGTCGGGTTCGGGTCACGCATCGCCGGGCTGTCGGGCCGCTTGCAACGCTCGTAGTACGCGGCATAGTCCTTGCGGTACTGCGTCAGCCCCTGCTCGATCATCGCTTTCAGCGAGTCGAGCGTCCCCGTCGCCGGGTTCCAATCGACGAAAAGTGGCTTGATTTTCGTGCGAAGGAAATGGTCCGGGCACGACGTGCCAAGCTCCGCGAGCCGGGCCGCGTCATGGCTGTTCACAAACCGCAGGATCTCCGCCCGGTGCTCCACCGTGCCGAAGAACCGCGCCTTGCCCGAAACCTTCCCGCGAAGCCAGGGCAGCAGTTCCGCGAGCAGTTCCTCGCGTTTCGCCCCCGCAATGTCCTCGTACTTGCTCCCGCCGAAGGTCTTGCTCCCGCGATCCTTCGACTCAAGGTACCGCGCCGCCCGCTCGATCAGGTCCAGCGAGTTGACATAACAGTCATACCCCGTGTCACCCCAGTTGATCAGGCCGTGCTGACCCATCACGATGCCCTTGATCCCCGCACCGTTCCCCGGATTCCGCGCAATCTCCTCGCGGATCTTCAGGCCAAGATCAAACCCGGGCCGCTGCCAGTCCACCCAGCCGACCTCTCCGCCCCAGATCTCCTTCGTCAGGGCTTTCCCGTCCTTGCTCGCCGCGACCGCGATCACCGCGTTGGGGTGCGTGTGATCGACGTGCGCCGCCGGGACAAACGCGTGTAGCGGCGTGTCGATCGAAGCGACGCACGGGTTCAGATTGAACGTGCAGTGCGGATACGCCCCGACCATCCAGTCCTCGATCGGCGTCTTGGCCCCGGCTTTCCCCTCGGAAGCCGCTTTCGCGTACACCGCTTCAAGCCGCTCGACCGCCGCAAGGTCCAGCGAAGCGAAGTTCGCTTTCGTCGCCGTCCGCAGGTCCCCGCCAGACCCCTTGACCCAAAGCACCCGCACCGGCTTGCCGGTAATCGGGTCCGGCTGGTCGATCTTCGCCGACGTGTTTCCGCCGCCGGTATTGGTGATGCGTTGGTCCGAGCCGAGCAGGTTCGACCGCCGGATCAGCTCCGCGACCTCCTCTCCGATCTGTGGAGTTGTGGGAGAATCCCACCCGAAGGTCACGTGCCTAAAGTTGGGAGTTGCGACGGATTGCGGGGAACCGGGCATGCTTGTGCTCCGAACCAAAGGCGGCGAGCGCGAACTCCCACCAGATCAGAAAGAATCACAGCAAGGATAGGCCTTTCGAGCCCTCTTGCTTCACCAGCTTTGGAGAGACGCATGTCCGCGACCATGTTGGCATCGGAACGGCACCGGGAGATCCTTGCCCGCCTCTCCGCCGTCGGCGGGGTCCGGGTGGCCCAGCTCGCCAGCGAATTATCGGTCACTCAGGAGACCATCCGCCGCGACCTCGAGCGTCTCGACGCCGAGGGCAAGCTCGTGCGCACGCACGGCGGGGCCATGGCCGTCGAGACCGACCGCCGCGAGCTTCCCCTGGACGTCCGCGAGACCGTCAACCTTGAGTTCAAGCGGGCCATCGCCCGCCGGGCCGTACGCGAAATCGCCCCCGGCGACGTCATCGCGCTCGACGCCAGCTCGACGGCTCACGAACTCGCCAAGGTCATCCCGGACATCGCGATCACCGTCGTGACCAACGCGCTCCCCATCGCTTCGGCCCTGATCGACAAGTCCGCCGTTCGCGTGATCATCACCGGCGGCATCCTCGACCGCCCCAGCGTCTCGATGGTCGGCCCCCTCGCCGAACAGTCCCTCGAACGCTTCCACGTTCAGAAGCTCTTCTTCTCCTGCCGTGGCCTCGACCTCGCCCGCGGCCTCTCCGTCACCGCCGATGAGCACGCCGGCATCAAGCGCCGCATGATCGACGTCTGCGAGAAAGCCTACCTCCTCATCGACTCCGGCAAGTTCGACGTCCGCTCGGTCGAGTTCTTCGCTCCCGTCGACGAGATGGACATGATCATCACCGACGACGGCTCACCCAGCAAGACGCTCTCTGAGATCCGCAACCGCGGCGTCGCGGTCGAGGTCGTGAGCTAAGCCGCCCATACGCTCCACCCATGGACCGGCCTCCCCCACGACCTCGCGGCAACCCGAACAAGCCGACGCTTCGCATCTTCACCACGACCTGCTGGGAATACCCCAGCCAGCACTACGACCCCGCCAACACCTTCCCCCCGTGCGTGAACGTCAAGCCGCGGGCACCGCGCGAACTCCCGATGCAGGGCGACAAAGCCTACGTCGGCGCGACGCCCTCCTGGGTCATCTGGCAGCTCCTCCAGCGGTACACCCGCGAGGGCGACACCGTCATCGACCCCATGTGCGGCAGCGGCACCACCCTCGACGTCTGCGCCGACACCAACCGCAAGGGCATCGGGTTTGACCTCAACCCCCAGCGGCCGGAGATCAAGTACGGCGACGCCCGCAAGATCGCCCTGCCCGACGCTTCCGTCGACTTCGCGTTCATCGACCCGCCGTATTCGACGCACGTCGACTACTCCGACGACCCCGCGTGCATCGGCAAGCTCGACGCGGGCGGCGACGACGGCGGCCAAGCCTACTACGAAGCCATGCGCCGCGTTCTCAAGGAACTCCACCGCGTCCTCAAGGACCGCCGATACCTCGGCTTGTACGTCAGCGACAGCTTCAAGAAGGGCAAGGGCGCCGGCACCGCGACCGACCGCTTCATGCCCATCGGGTTCGATCTCTTCGAGATCATGAAGCAAGGCTTCAAACCCGTCGACATCATCTCGGTCGTCCGCCACAACCAGAAGCTCAGCCGAGGCAACTGGCACAAAGCCGCCGAAGACGGCAACTTCTTCATGCGCGGGTTCAACTACCTGTTCATCATGAAGAAGGAAATGCAGAAGAAGTAAGCGTGGAATCGTGGCGCTCCGCCTCGGCCGAGGCGCATGCGGATCTCCGCGTGCTTCTCCGTGCTTTCGCGTTCGGTCCGCTTTAGCTATGCCTCAGCGCCACAATCGGGTCCTGCGCCGCCGCTCGCCGCGCGGGATAGATCCCGAAGATCAGGCCCGTGATGAACGCCACCGTGAACGCCACCACGATCGACCCGACCGTCACCGACATCGGAAGCGAAGCATCCGCCGGGAAGAACTGACCCACCCACGGCAACTGCGGCAGCTTGGGCACGCCCCAATCCACAAGCCACGACAGGCCCACGCCCATCGCGATCCCCATAAACCCGCCGATCGACGAGATCACGGTCGTCTCGATCAGGAACTGCAGGATCACGTGCTTCCGCGTCGCGCCCAGCGCCCGACGGATGCCGATTTCCCGCGTCCGCTCCGTCACCGTCGCGAGCATGATGTTCATGATGCCGATGCCGCCCACCAGCAGCGCCACCCCCGCCACCAGCCCGAACGTGATCTTGAAATTGCGAGCCGTCCGCTCCGCGTTCTCAAGCAGCTCGTACGGCACCTTGATCGACACGTCCCGCGTCGTCGCGTGCCGCACATCCATGATCCGCTGAAGCCGCGCCGCGTCCGCCATCACCCGGTCGATGCTCGGCGAGACGACGTAAAGCTCCGCCACCTCCACGCTGCTGTTCTGGAAGTTCCCCGAGCTCTGCCGGATCACCATGTCCCCGAACACCACCCGCGCCGTCGAGATCGGGATGTGCAGGTCAAGGTCGAGGTCGCGGCCGACCAGCGCCGCACCCTTCCCGCCCGCAAGCCCCACCGGCGCCAGCACCCCCACCACCGTCATCACCTTGTTGTCGATCCGGATCGTGTTGTGGAGCGGATCCTCCAAGCGGAAGAACTGCTTGGCGACTTCCGCTCCGAGCACGCACACCGCCGCCGCGTCGTCGATATCCGTTTGTGTCAGGTACCGCCCCCGCGCGACCCGGAGCTTGGCCGCCGAGAGAAGCTCGGGCGTGGTGCCGAACGCCTGGCTCGTCTTGCGGATCCCCTCACGGATGATCTGGCTCCCCACTTCCTTGAGCGGGACGATCGTCGCGTCGGGAAAGTTCTCGCGCACGACCTCTTCGTCCGCTCGGGTGATGCCGTACCGGTTCAGCCACGACGTCCGCCGCCCGCCCCCGCTCTGCTCGGCTTGATCCTGCGGGGGCCGCTGCGACCGAACGATGATGTTCTGGGCTCCGAGTTTGGAGATCTCTTCGAGTGCACGCTGCTTGGACCCTTCGCCCGCGCTCACCATGATGATCACCGCCGCAACGCCGAGGATGATGCCCAGCGCGGTCAGGATCGTCCGCAGCAGGTGCAAGCGGAGGTTCGTCAGGCCCAGGATGAAGATCTCGAGGATGAAACTCATGGGATCCGCGCACGAACGGTCAAGAAGCGGGGAGGAATCGCCGAATGGTACCGGGACCGACTCGTCCGGGTTTCGCCCGGGGGTCGTTCTTCACCGATGCGGCCGGAAGCGACGCTTCGGATACGATCTGGAGACGCATGAACCACGCCACCGGCTCCAAAGTCGAATGCACGCAGGTCCTGGACGATCCCAGGGGCTGGGCATGCCGCGTCCGCATCGGCTCCGAAACAAGCGGGACCGACCACGAGATCCGGCTCGCGTGGTGCGACCACGACCACTGGACCGGCGGCCTCATCGCCCCCGGTGAGCTCATCGAACGCCTCGTCCGCTTCCTCCTCGAAGCCCGAGTCTCCCCCGCCCACCCCGACGCCGCGATCCCGTGGCCGCTCCCCGCGAAGTTCGACGCCGCGAAAGCCCGCCGCTGGTGCCCGGCGGTGGATTCGGAGCTGCGCACGGTCGGCTGAATTTTCAGAGCCCGACGCGCCAGCGAGGGTCGAAGCGGCGAGTTCCTCCCAATCCGGACAGCCCCCATCGGCGCGATCAGCCGACCACGAACGCCTTGATTCGCCGCCGTTCCGCTACACTGGCTTCCATGGCCCGGAAACCCAGCTCGAAACCAAGAAAGCCTCCGGCGAAGCGAGCTTCCGCGAAGGGCGCTTCGCGTCCGAAGCACTCCGGCCCGACGTTCGCATCGGTCACATCAAAGCCATGCTCCTGCAAATACCTTGAGCATTCGGCCGACGACCCCTCGATTCCCATCGCGTTTGACGAAAGGACCAACGAGTACCACTACCAGTACTACGAGCCGGGCTCGCACGGCCTCTCGACGCTCAACATCTACCACTGCCCGTTCTGCGGCGGCGCCGCACCGAAATCAAGGCGAGCGCTGCTTTTCCACGTCATCCCGCCACAGGAAATGCGCCGACTGACCGCCTTGATCGGAACCGTCGCGACGTCTGAGGACGTGATTCGCAAGCTGGGCAAGCCGGACTTCGACGATCTCGAAGGGCTTGAGTCGCGCCACGAGGACGGCGACCGTCCTCCAACCATGCAGCACTCACGCACCCTTCAATACTCGCGCCTCTCCGACGTCGCGCAGGTATGGTTCAGCGAACGACCCGATGGGCGAGTGAGTTGGCAGCTTGTCGGAAAGAGACGAGGATGCGACGACACAACGACCGCGAAGCATCGGTGACCTTCGCGAAGACCCCGACTGCCACGCCGCGTCAAACGCCCCTCGTCAGCACCTCGCCCAACGTGCCGCTTAGCGACATCGCCGCGCCGATAGACTCACGCCGCTTCCCCCTTGCTCGCGCTGCGGGCTCTGATTACTTCAGCATCGGTTTCAGATACCGGCCCGTATGGCTCGCCGCGACCTTCGCGACGTCCTCCGGCGTTCCCTTCGCGATGATCGTCCCGCCACCGCCGCCGCCCTCGGGCCCGAGGTCCACGAGCCAGTCCGCGCACTTGATCACGTCCAGGTTGTGTTCGATCACGATCAGCGTGTTCCCCGCATCCGCGAGCCGCTGCATCACCGCCACAAGCTTCCGGATGTCCTCAAAGTGCAAGCCCGTCGTCGGCTCATCCAGCACGTAAAGCGTGTGCCCCTGCGACCCCAGCGCCCCCGCTCCCAGGCCAAGCTCCGAAGCCAGCTTGATCCGCTGCGCCTCGCCGCCCGAAAGCTGCGTGCTCGGCTGCCCAAGTTGGATGTAGTCCAAGCCCACATCGTGCAGACACTTCAGGAACCGCAGGATCTTCGGGTGGTTCTCGAAGAACGCGACACCCTCCTCGACCGTCATCGCAAGCACATCCGCGATGTTCTTCCCGCGATACAGCACCTCGAGCGTCTCGCGGTTGTACCGCTTGCCGCGGCACACCTCGCACTCGACATAGACATCCGGCAGGAAGTGCATCTCGATCTTCTTCAGGCCGTGCCCCTCGCACGCTTCGCACCGCCCGCCCCCGCTCTTGGCCCGCACGTTGAAGCTGAACCGCCCGGGCTCATACCCGCGAACCTTGGCTTCCTTGGTCTGAGCGAAGACCTTGCGGATGTCGTCAAAGATGCCCGTGTACGTCGCCGGATTGCTCCGCGGCGTGCGGCCGATCGGGCTCTGGTCGACCTCGATCACGCGATCCAGTTCCTTCGGAATCTTGATCGACTGGTGCGCCCCGACCACCACCCGGCTCGCCAGGATCTGCTTCTTCACCGCCTGAAGCAGGATGTCGTTCACAAGCGTCGACTTGCCGGACCCGCTCACACCCGTGACGCAAACGATGCCGCCGAGCGGGAAAGCCGCTTCCACGTTCTTCAGGTTGTTGTGCGTCGCCCCCTTGATGATGATCGCTTTCTTCTCCGAAAGCTCGCGGCGCTTGCTCGGGATCTCGATCCGCTTGCGGCCCGACAGGTAGTCCCCCGTCAGCGACTTCGGATTCGCGATGATCTCCTCGACCGTCCCCTCCGCCACGATCCGCCCGCCGTGCACGCCCGGCCCCGGCCCGACATCAAGCACATGGTCCGCATGCCGGATCATGTCCTCATCGTGCTCGACCACAAGCACCGAGTTCCCGATGTCCGTCAGATGCCGAAGCGTGTCGATCAGCCGCGTGTTGTCCCGCTGGTGCAAGCCGATCGTCGGCTCATCAAGCACGTAGCACGCCCCGACCAGCCCGCTCCCCACCTGCGACGCAAGCCGGATCCGCTGGGCTTCCCCGCCCGAAAGCGTCGCCGTCTTGCGGTCCAGCGACAGATACTCAAGCCCCACGCCCGTCAGGAACCGAAGCCGGTTGTTGATCTCCTTCAGGATCGGCTCCGCGATCACCTTCTGCTCGTCCGAAAGCACCAGCCCCTTCGCGAACTTCATCGCATCGTTGATGTTCAGCCGCGAAAACTCCGCGATGTTGAGCATCGTGCCATCGCCCGCCCCCTTCGGCCGCCCGATCACCGCGGTGCTGAACGCTTTCTCCGTGTCCGCTTTGTGCGTGCTCCGGATCAGCACGTGCAGCGCTTCG
This sequence comes from Phycisphaerales bacterium, assembly GCA_044347925.1. Lineage (GTDB taxonomy): Bacteria > Planctomycetota > Phycisphaerae > Phycisphaerales > UBA1924 > UBA2396. The sequence goes on along the minus strand of JBIKTT010000011.1, from coordinate 5,529 downwards.
ATCCGCAAGCGGTCGCCCTGGCACCCCGGGCACGGCTTCTGCGACAGGAACTGCGACAGGAACTCCTTGACGTTCTCCGTCTCCGTCGTCTGCCACCACTGCATCGCTTCGGGGATGACACCCTTCCACTTTGCGTTGTACTCCTCGACATCCGCCGGCGTGGTGCCGTAAAGCAGGATGCGACGCTGGTCCTGCGTCAGCTTGCCGATCGGCGTCGTCATCTGTGCATCAAACGCTTTGCAGTACTTGCGAAGCTGCTTGTTGAACCACCCCTTCCACATCCCATTCTTCGCCCAGCACGCGATCGCGCCGTCCCCAAGCGGCACCGTCTCGTTCGGTACAATCAGCCCCTCGTCAAACTCAAGAATCGTCCCAAGCCCGTTGCACGACTTGCACGCGCCGAACGGGCTGTTGAACGAGAAAAGCCTCGGCGAAAGCTCATCCAGCGCGTACTCCGGATGGTCCGGATCCGCGAACTTCGTCGAGAACGCCCGGTCCGTCCACGCTCCGTCCTTCTCGATGCTGATGATCACCCCGCCGTCGCCCAGTTTGATCGCCGCTTCCACGCTTTCCGCGATCCGCTGACGATTCTCCATCGTGAGCGTGAGCCGGTCGATCACCGCGTCGATCGAGTGCTTCTCGTGCCGCCCGAGCTTCGCCGGATTCTCCCCCGGCTCCTTCAAAAGCTCCCGCAGCTCGACCACCGCGCCGTTGATCCGCGCCCGCTGCCACCCCTGCTCCGCGAACTGCTCCAGCACATCGCGGTGGAACCCCTTCTTCCCCCGCACCACCGGCGACAGGATCATGGCTCTTGTGGCATGGGCATCCTGCCCATGGCCTTTGCTTTCTTTCCCAACCTCACCGCTCGCCACGGGCTGGAAGCCCGTGCTACTCAAGACACTGTCCACGATCTGCGTCGAGCTCGTCGCCGTGATCGGCACGCCCGATCGTGCTTCGACTGTCCCATCCTTCTTCGTCTTCGTCGGCGCCCACGAATACGGCACGCCGCACCGCGCGAAAAGCAAACGCAGGTAGTCGTAAATCTCCGTCGTCGTCGCCACCGTCGACCGCGGGTTGCCGCTCGCCGACCGCTGCTCGATCGCGATCGTCGGCGGAATCCCCTCGACCTCATCGACATCGGGCTTCTTGAGCTGTTCGAGGAACTGCCGCGCGTACGCGGAAAGCGACTCCATGTACTTCCGCTGCCCCTCGGCGAAGATCGTGTCAAACGCGAGCGAGCTCTTCCCCGACCCCGACAACCCCGTGATCACGACCAGCTTGTCGCGCGGGATCCGGACCGAGATGTCCTTGAGGTTGTGCTCGCGGGCCCCGCGGACATGGATGTACCGCAGGTCGCGAGCCGGCTTGGCCGCCGCTTTCTCGCTCGCCTCCCGAGCCGGCTGTTCCTTGTTCACCGACTTGTCGACAACCACTTCCACCGGCTTCTTGGCCATACCCGTCGCTTTCGTCACCACGCACTCCGTTCCTGCCGGCGCACCGACCGCCCTGCGCACCGACACTCCGCCGGCGAGCCCCGTTTGGATGCGATTCTAGCACGAAGGCGACCTTCGTATCAGGGTTTTGTCTGGGGATCCGAAACCCCATTCGGGGCCGAGGGTTGCGTCGCACCCGCAGGCACCGCCGGAGGCACCCCGGGACCTGTCACCCCTGCCGGCTCCTGCCCAGCCGCCGACCGCCGCGCCTGGCACGACCTTGCCTGCGTCAGCATCCCCAGCATCAAGCACCCGATCGCCACGCCCGCGAAGTAGTACACGAACCGATCCAGGTTCTTGCGGGGGGGCGGGCCTTGCTGCTGACTCGGCATCGCCAACCCTAGGCGGTCATGCCGAGGGCGCGGGACGCGTGATGGACTTCCACGCGGCGATCGCTTCGCGCTCGTGCGGCTTCTCGTAGGTGATCGTGATGATCGCACACTCGTTGCCGACGACTTTGACTCCCGCGAGGACAAGGTACCCATCTTCGCCGGTGAACATCGCGTGGCCGGATTCAACGTGAGCGTCCGTCTCAAAGATCACCTTCGTCGCTCCTTGCTCCATCACGATTCCCTCAATGACCTCGCGAGCCGGGGTCTCTGTGTTGAGTTCAAGCACGCTCATGCGGACGGCAATGCCCGTGTACCACCAGTTCAGCCCGCCCTCTTCATCATGTTCGAGGTAGAAGTAGCCCGGCAGGTCAACGCTCCACGGACCCGCTTGCCGCCAGCGAGCCGGACCGCGAAACAGCCCGAAACCAGCAAGCCTTGGCCGCACCGGCTCTTCATCTTCACCAATCGCGAGCATGGCTTGAAGCTCGACGATGTCTTGATCATCCACCCCGGCTTTGCGCAGAACGCCTTTGTCCGCTTTCCCAGCCGCGAGCACCGCGAGCCGCATCATCTTCTCCTCCCACTCATCCGCCGGCGGATGCCACCGGATCTCCGACCACATCAGCATCGTCGCGAGCTTGGCCCATTCGGCGGGCGTGCGAACCCGCTCCCACCAGACGTGATACTCACGCGAAAGCGTTCGAGGCTCGGGGCCCGTCGCGATCGCCTTCAGCCATTCCAGCGACAAAGAGCCGCTCGAGCAAATCGCAAACCAAGGCCCCAGGGGCGTGGGCGCACTCATGTTCCAGCAAATGCAGCGGGGAACCTCGCCGTTGCCATGACTCTCGTCCCGGCTCATGTGCGCCGCGATCATCTGGATGTCCCGAGCCATCTGCCCCTGCAAGTCGTCAAAGTCCCCGGACGTTGCGAATCCGGTCTCGTCGCCCCCGTCTTCGCCGTCCCACTCCCAACGCAGACCACAAGCCTTCCCGATCCGGTTCAGAACATCCACCACCTCCGCGTGATAGCCGGGACCGCACGACGACGTCTTGGTCGACGCGAGCAGCTTGCCCTCGTGCACCACGAACTCAAGCGGCTCGCATTGCGGGAAAAGCTGCGCGAACACGCCCTCCTCGCCCACGTGTACCGCGCACACATCCTTCATCACCTCATCGGTGACCGCGCCAGGAATCGCTTTCGCGATCGCCTTGAACACCGCCGCTTCGGACTTGCCCTTCGGCAACGCACTCGTCACGCCAATTCCAAGCCCCATGGGATCTCCTTTGAGGCCGGAGCATACACCGATCTGTGATCGCCGGTGACGCTATTCCCCGCCGCCCCCACGCTTCTTCCCGCGCTTCGCGACCCTGACCCCTGGCATCCCCGCCGGGCCCTTCTTCACGTTCTTCCGGCCGCCGCCCTCGCTCTCGACCGAGCTCTTGCGGACCTTCGTGCTCCCGCCGGTCTGGGCCGCTTCCGCTTTCATCTTCTTGAGCTTGTTCACGCTGTCGCGGTACGCGGCCGCCTTCTCAAACTCCAAGCTCTCCGCCGCTTTGAGCATCGACTCGGAATACTCCTTCATCAGCTCATCGATCTCGAACTGCTCTTCCTTCACCCCCACCGCTTCGCGAGCCGTCTTGCGGCCCTTGAGGCTGATCTCCATCCCCCGCCGGATCGACTTCAAGATCGTCGCCGGCGTGATCCCGTGCTCCTTGTTGTACGCGAGCTGCTTGACGCGGCGGCGCTCGGTCTCCTCGATCGCCGCTCTCATCGCCGGCGTCATCGTGTCCGCGTACATCACGACCAGCGCATTCACGTTGCGGGCCGCTCGCCCCATCTGCTGGATCAGCGACGTCGGCGAGCGGAGGAACCCCTCCTTGTCCGCATCCAGGATGCACACCAGCGACACCTCCGGCAGGTCCAACCCCTCGCGAAGCAGGTTCACGCCCACCAGCACATCAAACTCCCCCGTGCGAAGGTCGTTCAGGATCTGCACGCGGTCCAAGGTCTCGATGTCGCTGTGCAGGAACCGCACGCGCAAGCCATGCTCCGCCAGATAGCTCGCCAGGTCCTCGCAAAGCCGCTTGGTCAGCGCCGTCACCAGCACCCGCTCGCCCAAAGCGACCCGCTCGCGGCACCGCTCGAGCAAGTCCGGCACCTGCCCCATCGCGGGCTTGACCTCGATGATCGGATCGAGCAACCCCGTCGGGCGGATGACCTGCTCCGCCACCACGCCCCCCGTCCGCTCAAGCTCGTACGGCGCCGGCGTCGCCGACACGTACAAGACCTGCGGCACCATCGCTTCAAACTCTTCAAACCGGAGCGGGCGGTTGTCCAAGGCCGACGGCAACCGGAACCCGTGCTCGACCAGCACCGTCTTCCGCGCCCGGTCCCCGTTGAACATCGCCCTGACCTGCGGCAGCATCACGTGCGACTCATCCACGATCAGGAGCCAGTCCCGAAAGTTCGGCCGGGACGAAGCCGTCACCGCGTCCGGCGTCACCGCCCCGCGGAGCGCTTCCTCGACCTCCGGCCCAAGACTCCGTGACTTCGTGACTTCGTGACTTCTCGGGGCAAAGTCGAAATAGTCCATCAAGCAGTACGGCCGCTCGCCGCGGGCCCGGCCATCCATGAACCTCGAATAGTTCTCAATCCCCGGGCACGTCCCGACCTCCTGCAGCATCTCGAGGTCGTACTTCGTCCGGCCGATCAGCCGCTGGGCCTCGAGCAGCTTGCCCTCCGTGCGAAGCTCCGCGACCCGGGCCTCCATCTCCGCCCGGATCGCCGCGACGGCGGCTTCAAGCTGCTCTTCGGGCATCACATAGTGCACGGCCGGGAACAGAAAGAACTGCGTCTCTTCCGTCAAGACCTCGCCGCTCGTGGGATTGATCAATTCGATCCGGCTCACCTCGTCGCCGAAAAGCTCCACCCGCACCGCGAACTTCTCGTACGCCGGCCAGATCTCAATCGCGTCCCCGCGCACGCGGAACAAGCCGCGCTTGAACTCGATCTCCGCCCGGTTGTACTGCATCGACGCCAGATGAAGCAGAAACTCCCGCCGGTCGATCATCGAGCCCCGCGTGATCGTGAGCACCTTGTTCCCGTACGCGAGCGGAGACCCCAGGCCGAAGATGCACGAGACGCTCGCGACCACGATCGTGTCGCGGCGGGAGAGGATGTTGCTCGTCGCGGCCAGGCGCAGCGCGTCGAGGTCGTCGTTCCGCGAGCTGTCCTTCTCGATGTAGATGTCACGGGCCGGGATGTACGCTTCGGGCTGGTAGTAGTCGTAGTACGAGACGAAGTAGTTGACCGAGTTGTTGGGGAAGAACTCGCGCAGCTCCTCATAGAGCTGAGCGGCCAACGTCTTGTTGTGGCTCATGATGAGCGTCGGCTTGCCGAGTGCCGCGATGACGTTCGCCATCGTGAACGTCTTGCCCGTGCCCGTCGCCCCGAGCAGGCACGACGCCTTCGCCCCGCCCTTGAGCTCCGCCACCAACTGAGCGATCGCCGCGGGCTGATCGCCCATGGGCTTGAACGGCGAGACGACCTCGAACGACGTGGGTGGGCGGGCCATTGGAGTTACCTTACGCATGGCGAACGACGGACGTTCATCACCGGACGGCGACGCCAACCGAGAAGCCCCGCAGTTCCCTCCTTCTCCCCGTCGCTTCGACGGGGAGAAGTACCGGCGCAGCCGGGGATGA
>JBIKTT010000513.1:0-2737 GCA_044347925.1 Phycisphaerales bacterium | reverse complement strand
TGAACTCGGGGTAGAGGTACGCGTTGAGCGGCCGGTCCGCCGCTTCGACGTCAAACGTCCCGCCGAACGTATTGAACCAGTACGCGCTGGTGTTCTTGCCCCCGTACTGCCAGCCGCAGACACCCGTGAGCTGCCCGTTGGGCCCGGTCCGCCGCCTCGTGGTCGTCCCCTCCAGCGGCGTGTATCCGGCGTTGTCCGCGCGGTACTGCTCCATCGCCGACCCGATCGCCCGCAGGTTGGCGAGGCTTTCCGAAAGCCGCTCCCCGCGCCCGGAAGGGTCCGCGAGGGTCATCGAGACCCCCAGACACCCCACCACCACCGAGCACGCGACCAACGCCAGCAGATCCGCCCGCGACATTCCCGCCTGCAACATCCCATCGGGCATCCTGAACCTCCCGTGAATATCCGAGCGTCTATTCTCCCCAAACCGCCCGGAGGTTGCAACCCAATCTTTCGGATTCCCCGGGTTCTACGCCGCCGCCCGCCCTCGTGCGGCCGCCCCCGCTCCCATCAGGACCGAAACGCTCACCAACGCAAGAACCGAGAACCGCGTGGGCTCCCAGCGGCGGCTGTCGGGCGTCCGCAGAACCGACCGTCCCTGCGTGATGTTCGGCGGGGCCACCTGCGGAGCCCCTTCGGGCCTGCTGAAGTTGGCTTGCATCTGAAGCAGCATCGCGTGGATGACCGGCTCATCCTCGGGCGTCATGGTCAGCCCGCTCCGCGTGAGCAGGTCGCGAACGCTCGCCGGGGAGACCCCGACCCACCCCGTCGGCGGCTTGGAGAACGAGCCCTCGAGCAGGCCGACCTTGGTCTCTTCACCGCTGAACGCGAGGCAGGTAAACCCCGTCTGGTCCTGCTGCCGATGCACGATCGCGACCCGGAACCACTCCGGCCCGTCGAGCACGAACCACGGGGAAGCGACCGCGCGGGCCGTGCGCCAGCTCACGAACCGCAAACCGCCCGCAGGCCCGGCCACGCCCGTGTTCGTTCCCGTCACGACCGACGACGGCTTGAGCACCGACGGCGTCGGAATGAAAGCGGCGAGCAGATGAAAGCAGGCAAGAGCGATCGCCACCGCGGCACCCCCGCGTGCCAGAACGCGGAACCACGCCGGGAAAAACGCGGGGCGTGACACCTCGGCGGCGAGTTCGCTTTCGGGAACGTCCAGATGGCCGCACTCGGGGCACCGGCTTCCCGGTCCGGGCAACGGGTACCCGCAGCCGACGCACGCTCCGCGATCGACGCGTCCGAGCTTGCGAGCGAGCAGGACCGCGATCAACACCAAAGCCGCGAGCACGGCAATCCCGGGCGAGAGCGTGACCATCGCTTCTGCCAACGCGTGCGTTCGCCTGGTCCAGCCCATCGCGACCGCCACGGCCGCGCACAAACCCATCCCCACCGCCGCAAGACGCAGATCGCGACGAACGCCAGCGCCGGGAACGCCGCGTCCTTGGGCGGGCAACCTATCCGCTCCAGCAAGTTTGAACGCAAGGACCGAGAGCACCAGCGCCCCCATGGCCCAGCCCGCCGCGGCCCGGTCGATGTCCGAAGGCCCAAGCCCCAGCCGCGTCGGGGCCTCAAGCCATGTCCGCAAGCCGCTCCGGGCCGCTTCCGGCCCGGAGCGCCACGCATCGTTCAGAAGGCCGCTGGGACTTGGGATGATGGCGCTCACGAGATGGGTGATCATCGCATCGCCGCTCCCAAGCCGGTCCGACGAGCCGGCGGCTCATCACAGGTGAGCGACCAGCTGCTCAAGATCCGAATCGCTCACCAGCGAGTCGGCGTTGAGGTCGGCCCACGTCGGCCACTCCGCGCCGTTCTCGCCCGTCACGACGTAATCATACAACGCGAAGGCGTCGTGCACCTCGAAGAAGCCGTCGCGGTTGATGTCGTAGAACCCCGACGAGTTCACGAGATCGTTCTGGTACTTCTCGAGGGTCGCCAGGAAGTCGCCCGGCTCGGCCGCGAACGTCGTCCCATCCGCGAAGATCAGGCTCGCGCGAGCCCCGTCCTCGGTCACCGGAAGCGCCCCCGTTCCTTTCTCGGCCAGGTGGCGCAGGATCCGGAGTTGAAGCAGCGAGAGGTCCTCAAGTCCGCCGATCTCGCCCTGAAAGACGCGGTCCCGGACGGACTCGACCGAAATGGACCAGACCGCGACCTGCGGGGCGGCCTCGGTGAAGACCTCGACACTCTCCTCGGCGTGGTGCTTCTTGTCGTCGCAGTCCCGACCCTGAGCCGTGCAGAACGCCGACGCGTCCGCGCATTTGGGCGCGTACACCGCCGGCCCGCCGGGGATGAACTCCGACTCGTAGTACGTCTCCGTACCCCACTCGATCACCGTGTACTCACGGCACCGCGCCAGTCCGTCGTGCACCCAGCGCCAACCCCACTTCTTGGGCACCCGCCGCGAGCATTCCCACACCCGGACCTGCCCGCCGGGGAAGCAGACCTCAAGCGAGCAACACTCGCAATCCTTCGCCGTCACCGCGACTTCCTTGTACTTGACGTTCGTCACCGTCACGCCCACCGACACGCCGCAATGCTCGACGCCGCCCACCACCGTGACCTCCTCGCCCGTGCCCAGGTTCAGCGTCACGCCGCAGCACGCCCGCTCCCCGTCGGAGAACCCGAAGCAATAGGTGTCCGTGTAATACCCGGGCGAGCAGACGCGGCACGTCCAGAGCGAATCCCACCAGCCCGGCGTCGTGCGGCACTCCGTCCACCGGGGCTTGCCCGG
>JBIKTT010000310.1:0-4004 GCA_044347925.1 Phycisphaerales bacterium | reverse complement strand
TCGTGATCACCCCGTCCAGGTTCTTGCTGATGATCGCGTCGTCCGAGGATTCCACGATCGACGCGAGCTTCGCCCGCGACTCCTCCATCCGGTTCCGCTCCGTCACGTCGCGCACGATCTTCGACGCCCCGATGATCTCCCCCGTCGGGCTCCGAAGCGGCGAAACCGTCAGCGAGATCTCCACAAGCGATCCATCCTTGCGACGCCGAACCGTCTCGTGGTGCTCAAGGCTCTCGCCCCGACGAACCTTCGTGAGAATCCTCGTCTCTTCCTCCAGATTCCCCGCCGTCATCAGCATCGTCACCGGCTGACCGATCGCCTCATCACTCGTGTACCCGAAAAGCCGCTCCGCCCCGCGGTTCCACGTCGTGATGATCCCGTTCAGATCCTTGCTGATGATCGCGTCTTCCGATGACGTCACGATCGCCGCAAGCCGCGCCGCTTCGATCTGGCTCCTCGTGTCGCTCCGGATCTTCGCCGCCCGCGCGAAGTGCCCGAACGTCGCGCCCACCCCGCCCACCGTGAAGTACAGCGCGTACGCGATCACATGATTCGACTGCATCGGCGGCACCCATGTGTACCGCGGCTCCATGAACAGAAACTGCCCCACCCACCATCCCAGCGTCAACGAAGCCACCGCCGGGCCCAGGCCCCAACGCCACGCGGCGAAAAGCGTCGCGAGAAGAAACGTCGCGAACGGCGACTGGCTCTCCAGCACCGGGTCCAGCAACAGCCGAACCGCGCCAGCGATCACCACGCACCCCGCCGAGAGGAGATATGGCCGCACCGCTTTCTCAGAAAGCCCTGTCACCCCCGCATGATACTGCGGAACGCCTTCGCCCGTGACGAGATCCCCAAGCGATGCATCATGCCGATCCAACGCCCGTCTCAAGAGATCTCCCGTCGCGGCGACTCATCCCTGTTCCCTCCGGTCGAGAACCTCCCCAGACGGATGCGGTGCGTCAGACGCCACCACGCCCACAGATGCTCGTCGCCGCTCTGCATCTCGCTCGTATCCGGCCCGCCCGAAACGTTCGACCCGCCCCCGATTTCCGTGCCCCCTCGCGCCGGCCCGCCCGCTCCCCGTCCGTACGAACTCGTCTCTCCAAACCCACGTCCAAGCTCCGCCTGCTGCCGCGTTTCCATGGTCAAGCCCTTTCCCTGACGCGAACCGTCGCACGCCCACTCCCGCGATCAGACCTTGAAGCACGCTTCGAAACCCCCCGTGAGCCACGCGTGAAAGCGACGGCACCGCCCCGACGCATGAGGCCGACCTGAGAACATCTTCAGGCGAAAGCCAAGCATGGACCTCCACCGGCAACGCAAGCTCTCCAGCGAAGCCTCATCGCGGCATAAATCCGCGCTTACGCACGCTTCACGACCGTTTCTCACCCGAGCGGTATCTTCCCACGATGAAAATTCGGGTCGCGTGCGTTGACGACAATCCGGACCTGCTCCGCCTCTACAAGCGGCTCCTCGACCGCTGCCCCGACACCGAGTGCGTCGGATGCTTCGTCTCCACGCGAGACCTCCAAAGCAAACTCCAAGACCTCCAAGCCGATGTGCTTCTGCTCGACCTCACCATCCCCGGCGAACGCGTCATCGACAAGCTCGCCGACCTCCTCGCCGCCCGCGAATCCCTCGCCTGCCTCGTCATCAGCCGCCACGCCGACCCCGTCGCCGTCCGCGAAGCCATCAACGCCGGCGCCCTCGGCTGCATCCACAAACACGGATCCGGAGCCACCATCGTGCAGGCCGTCCGGGAGGTCTACTCCGCCGTCAACCCGACACCAGTCGCTTAAGCCGCTCACCCTCCGTGCATGAGGCGACGATCCGCGAGCCGCTGCGCCTGGTTCGCCTCCCTCGCAAGCGAGATCTCTCCTCTCGCCGCCGACCGGATCCCCTCCACGATTCGAGCGACCTCATCCTCCCGGCTCCACAACCCCCACGCCCCGCAGTCCACCGCTCGCTCCACAACCTCGGGTGTCACGCTCGCGCTGGTCATCACGACCCGGCTCCCCGGAGAGACCCGCGAAATCGACTGCACCAGATCCGCCGCACGCACGCCCCCCATCTCAAGCGCCAGCAGGATGATGTCGGGCCTGTGCTCCTTGATCCGCGTGTACGCCTCCGCTTGCGTTCGGCACCCACCCAGCCACTCAAGATCAGGCTCGCCCGCGATCAGCCGCTCGAGTGCCCCCTCCGACGGCCCGCCCTCGCTCACGCTCAGGATCCGGATGCGTCCGCCCGGCGATCTCACCACTGCCGAAGTCATGCAAATCCCCTCCCGGTTCTCCTCCGGCGCCGTCTCTCGGGCGACATCACTTCGGCGCGGCGGCGTGAGAGGTTGAGTTTACACGCAGTTTTCCCGCAGAAAACGCCCCCGCGCATGAAGAAACCTTCATCCCGTGGAATGAAGGTTTCTTCACATTGAGTCGAGATGAAACCTGCTGCGAACCCGCGCCCCGGCGGGCCGGGGTGATCAGCACCCCGCTTCGAACGCCGCAACGAACGCGTCGTAGTCGAAGAAGTCCGTGAATCCGTCGCCGTTGAAGTCCGACGACGAACCCCCGCACGCCCCCGTCTCAAAGCAGTTCACGAACTCGTCGTAATCGAAGAAGTCCAGGAACCCGTCCCCGTTGAAGTCCGCTTCGCAGGCCGGCGCAGCCACCGTGAACGTGAACACCGCTTCGCCAAGCGGCGCGCCGTCGCCCGACGGAAGCACGCCCCCGCGCACTTCGCCGTCCAGCCGCTGCCCGCCGTTGGCCGTCACCGTGTCACGCACCGTCACCGTGTACTCGCCGGGCACCAGCGCCGACGTCGGCGTCAGCGTCGCGGCCAGCGTCGAGTTGTTGAAAGCGTACGTGAACGCAACCGGCGACCCGTTCCGCGAAATCGCGAACTGCGCCGCGCCCGCCGTGATCGCATCCGAGAATCCGACCACGATCGCGGTGGGGGGGGTCTGAACCTGCGCTCCCGGCGCCGGCGAGACCGTGAGCACCTTCGGCGGGCCCTGCACGTACGTCTCCGTCGTCTTCCCGCGGTTGAGAATCCAGTTCTCAACATCAAGCGTCACCCCGCTCACCGTCCCGCCCACCGTGAGCGGGATGATGTGCCACGACGCCTGCGCCCCCGGAATCACGAACGAATCCTGCGTCCCGCCCGCAGCCGCAATCCGCACATCAAGCCCGCACGGGAAGAACGCCGGCGCCGGTGCTCCCTGCGTCTGCCGCACCCTGAGCTTCAGGTAATCCCGGCCGTTCACCGTCACCTTCTGGAACCCCGAAGCGAAGATCGGCGTCCCCTCCCCGTACACCCACGCGTCAAAGTACGGCTGCATGTCGCGCCCCGCCGCCACGCTCACCACCGCCGCAAAGTCGTCCGTCGTCGCCGCCGAACCCTCGAACATCGTTCGATAGTCCTGAAGCATGTTGAAAAACGTCCCCTCGCCCAGCGCCCCGTCAAGCGTCCGCCTCAGCCCGTGAAGAACCCACGCCCCCTTGTTGTACGCGAACGTCCCCGAGAAGATCGCGCTCGCGCTCGACACGTCGTACCGATACACCGACCCCGTCGCCAGATTCCCCGGCGTCCGCGCCTGGATCGCCGAGAACAGCGCGCCCCGCGACCCGCCCGGCTTCCGCTCCGCCCACACGCACTCCGAATACGTCGCGAACCCCTCGTTCAGCCAGATGTCCGACCACGTCCGGCACGTCACGTTGTCGCCCCACCACTGGTGGCCAAGCTCGTGCGCCGTCAGGCTCTCCGACGTCGAAGCCGACTGCCCCGTCATCGTCTGGTGCTCCATCCCGCCGCCGAAGGTGAACTCGTAGATCCCGTACTTCTCGTTCACGAACGGATACTCGCCAAACACCCCGCGGAACGCTTCCATCATCTGCGTGCTCAAACGCCACACGTTCCGCAGCGCCGTCGAGTCCGACCCCGGCGACACGAAGAAGTTCAGCGGCATCGTCCCCGTCCCGCCGCCCGGAAGCGGGTACTGATAC
>JBIKTT010000309.1:0-4010 GCA_044347925.1 Phycisphaerales bacterium | reverse complement strand
ACAAACGCGGGACGCGGATCCGGTACCGGATCGACGGCGTGCTGCGGGACCTGATGCGGCCGCCGACGGGCTTGCATGCCGCGGTCGTGAGCCGCGTCAAGGTCATCGGAAAGATGGACATCGCCGAGAAGCGCATGCCGCAGGAGGGGCGCGTGCGCATCGTCGCCGAGGGACGCGAGATCGATCTTCGTGTGTCGAGCATCCCGACGCTCCTGGGCGAGAAGGTCGTCGTCCGCGTGCTTGACAAGCAGAATCTCCGCGTGCGGATGGAGGATCTGGGTTTCAGGACGGGCGCGCTCGATAGCTTCAAAAAGGCTCTGAATCAGAGCCACGGCTTGTGCTTGGTGACCGGTCCCACGGGCAGCGGCAAGACGACGACGCTGTACTCGGCGCTGGACCTCCTGCGCGGCCCGGACGTGAACATCGTGACCGTCGAGGACCCGGTCGAGTATCAGCTCGATCTGGTCAACCAGATCCAGGTGAACGAAGCCTGCGGCTTGTCGTTCGGGCGTGCGCTTCGGAGCATCCTGCGTCAGGATCCGGACATCATCATGGTGGGCGAGATCCGCGACCAGGAGACGGCTCGGGTGGCGGTGCAGGCGGCGCTGACGGGGCACCTGGTGCTCGCGACGCTTCACACGAACGATGCGCCGAGCGCGACGGCCCGGCTGACGGACATGGGTATCGAGCCGTACCTGCTCGCCGCGGCGATGAACGGGGTGGTGGCGCAGCGTCTGGCGCGGACGGCGTGTTCGCACTGCGAGACCAAGTACTACCCGGAAGAGCATGTGCTCGCGGACGCGGGGATCCCCGACAAGGTGGGCACGGTCTTCAAGAAGGGCGTGGGGTGCAGCCGGTGCCACAACTCGGGATTCCTGGGGCGGCTGGGCATCTACGAGGTGCTTGAGGTGACGCCGCAGCTTCGGCGGATGATCCACCGGGCGCGGCCGGTGCATGAGCTTCGCGAGGTGATCGCCAAGTCCGGCGGGCTGACGCTTCGGCAGGAGGGCGTGCTGCTCGCGCTGGCGGGAAAGACGAGCCTTGAGGAAGTGATCCGCGTGACGCAGGATGACGGGGCGGAGCCCGAAGCGTTGCCGCCGCCGAAAGCCGAGACGCCGCCTGAGTCGAAGGAGGCGGCATGAAGTACGCCTACGACGGCTTGGGCGCCGATGGAGCGCCGACGCGCGGAACGGTCGAAGCGGGGTCGGAGCGGGAGGCGCAGGAAGCTCTTCGCCGCAAGGGGATCTTTACGACGTCGATCTCTGAGGATCGCGCCGTCGCGGGTCCGGTCAGGACCGGCGGCGGGGGCGGCGGGAGCGCGAAGGAGCTTTCTCACTTTCTGCGCCAGCTCTCGGTGCTCGTGTCGACGGGAACGACGCTGGTCGAGTCGATCTGCGCGCTGGAGCGGCAGACGCCGGAGGGGCCGTGGAGGGACACGGTCGTTGATCTCAGGCGGCGGATCGAGGAGGGGGCGCAGTTCTCCGAAGCGATGTCGTACCACCCGCAGCGGTTTGACGCGGTGTGCCGGAGCCTTGTGGCGGCGGGCGAGTCGGGCGGTAAGCTGCCCGAAATGCTGCAGCGGCTCGCGATGCTGGTGCGTCAGCAGCAGAAGACGCGGTCGGCGATCATCGGGGCGCTGGTTTATCCGATGCTTCTGATGGCGGTGTCGGCGGGTGTGGTTGGAGGGATGTTGTTTTTCGTGTTGCCGCGGTTTGAGGGGCTGTTCAAGAGCTTGGGCGCGCCGGTGCCGGCGAGCACGCAGATGCTGCTTGACCTCGCGGTGGTGCTGAAGACGCAGTGGTACTGGATCATCGGCGCGATCGTGGGGGCGGTGCTGGGGGCGCGGGCGTGGATGGCTTCGCCGCTGGGTCGGCGTGCGGTGCACAAGGCGCTCGTGACGCTTCCGGGGATCGGCGGGGTGTTCCGCGCGTTTGCGACGGCGAAGATGGCGCGCGTGCTTGGCGTGCTGATCGAGGGCAAGGTCGTGCTTCTGGACTCGATCCGACTGGCCCGTGAGAGCAGCGGCAACGTGTGCTTCGCGGAGATGCTGGAGAAAGCCGGCGATCACGTCAGCAAGGGCGAGTCGATGAGCGCGGTGATGGCGTCGTCCGGCTTGGTGCCCGGGATGGTGTGCGAAGCGGTGCGGAGCGGGGAGCGGACGGGGCGGATCGGCCCGGTGCTGACGAGCATCGCGGACGCGATGGACGAGGACAACGAGGTGATCGTGAAGTCGGTGATGGGGATCGTGGAGCCTGTGATCCTGATCGGGCTGGGCGTGGTGATCTCGCTGCTTTCGGCGAGCATGTTCCTGCCGCTGTTTGATCTGACGTCGGCGACGGGTCCTGGAGGTGGCAAGTGAACCGAACGGTGATCGGGCTTGACATCGGGAGCGCGACGGTGAAAGCCGCGCAGTGGGAGAAGCCGCTGAGCGGGGGCCGGTGGAGTCTTCGCACGGCCGCGTGGCCTCGGCGCGGGAACGGCGAGCTTGATTTCGACGAGGCGTCGCGGATCTCGGCGATTCTGACGCGTCGCGGGTTCGCGGGGTCGCTGGTGTCGGTGCTTGCGTCGGGCGAGGTGGCCCGCGTGGCGGAGATCGACCTTCCGTCGGCGGCGGTCGGAGCGGGGAGGCTTGCGGCGGCGCGGATGGAGCTGGCGCGTGTGTGCCGGATGGAGCCGAACGGGTTTGAGTTTGAGACGTGGGACCTGCCGCGGTCGGGACGATCGGGCGAGGTGGCTTTGGGCGCGGCGGTGCTGTCGCATACGGATGCGGACAAGCTGGTGATTCCACTGCACGAAGCGGGGCTTGTGGTGGCGAGGATCGGGTCGGGGTCTGATGCGTTCGGATCGATGCTCGGCCGCCAGGGGGCGACGATCGACGCGATCGCGGACATCGGGGCTTCGGCGTTGTCTCTGACGGTGCTTGTGGGCGGAGCCTGCGTGTACGAGCGTCGACTGGCCGAGCTTGGAACGCGGGCGATCGTGTCGTCGGTGGCGAAAGCGATGCGGATGTCCGAGGAGCGCGTGGCGAGGACGATGGACACGGCTTCGCGGAAGCCCGGCGGTGCGTCGTCGACGGTGCTCGCGGGGATGCTGAAGCAGTTTGGAGCGAGGATCGGCGATGAGATCGCGGTCTCGCTGGAGTACGCGTCGCATCGGTATCCGAAAGCGGCGGAGGGGCGGATGCTCGCGGTCGGGGGCGGGGCTTGCCACGAGACGCTTGTGAAGGCGGCGGGGCACGCGCTGGGGCTTGATCTCGCGACGCCGCAGGCGGAGATTCCGATGGTGGAGTCTCAACTCGTGCCGCCGTGGTGTGTGGTCGCGGCGGCGGCGATGTCTGTGGCGCCGGCGGGCGTGGTGGGTGCGTCGGTGCGGCAGCCGACGGGAGGGAGAGCATGATCGCTCGCGGGCTGCTACCGGTGTATCACGCGGATCGTCTGGCGGAGGGGACGCTGGTCCTGCGCTGGCTTTGCGTGCTGAGCGTGGTGCTCGCGGGGGCTGGCGCGGCGGGCGTGGCGATGGTGGCGGGCGTGCCCGGGGAAGAGCGGCGCGTGCTCGAAGGGATCGAGGAGAATCGGCGGCTGATCGCGGAGTCTGACAAGAGCGCCGGGGCATGGCGGAGTCAGGCGGCGGCGGCGTCCAAGACGATCGAAGCGCGGAAAGCGGTCGGCGAGCACCCGGACTGGGGTCTGCTGATCGAGCGTCTGGCGGGAGCGGCGGGCCCGTCGGTCGCGATCGAGGAGATCGCAATCTCGAACGGGACGGTGGCTGTCGCGGCGCCGCCGCCTTCGAACACCCCCGGGGCTCCAGCCCCGAAGCAGCCCGCGCGGCGGAAGTGGGTGGTTGCGATCTCGGGGCTTGCGCCCAGACAGTCGACGGTGGGCCAGGTGGTGTCGGCGATCGAGCAGTGGGGGCTTTTCAACCGCGTGAAGCTGATTGAGTCCAAGGCGCGTTCGATCGGGAAGGTTGACGCGGTGGGGTTCAAGATCGAGGGCGTGATTGAAGAGGGGAGC
>JBIKTT010000308.1:0-4011 GCA_044347925.1 Phycisphaerales bacterium | reverse complement strand
ACGATCACCGAACGCGCGGAATAGTCCACACGCTTGCCGAGCAGGTTCTCGCGGAACCGGCCCTGCTTGCCCTTGATCATGTCCGTGAGCGACTTGAGCGGGCGGTTGGACGAGCCCAGGACCGGGCGGCGGCAGCGGTTGTTGTCGAACAGAGCATCCACCGCCTGCTGAAGCATCCGCTTCTCGTTGCGGATGATGACCTCGGGGGCGTTGAGGTCCATCAGCTTCTTGAGGCGGTTGTTGCGGTTGATGATGCGGCGGTAGAGGTCGTTGAGATCGCTCGTCGCGAAGTTGCCGCTCTCAAGGAGCACCAACGGACGCAGGTCCGGCGGGATCACGGGAACCACGTCGAGGACGAGCCACGCCGGGTCGTTCTCGCTCTTGCGAATCTGCTCCACGAGCTTGAGGCGCTTGGAGAGGTCCTTGATCTTCTGCTTGCTCTTGGTCTCGCCGAGGTTCTGGCGGATCTGAGCGGCGAGCTCTTCGAGATTCGTCTTCTCGATCAGTTCGCGGATGGCGTCGGCGCCCATCATGGCTTTGAAAGCGTTGCCGTACTTCTCAACGTGGGTCCGGTGCTCATCCTCGGTGAGGACCTGCTTGAACTTGAGCTCGGTGTCGCCCGCGTCGGTGACGACGTAATCCTGGTAGTAGATGATCTTCTCGAGGTCGCTGGTCTTCATGCCCAGGAGCGTGCCCAGGCGGCTCGGCATGCTCTTGAAGAACCAGATGTGCACGGAGGGGCAAGCCAGGTTGATGTGGCCCATGCGCTTGCGGCGGACGCGGCTGTGCGTCACCTTGACGCCGCAGCGGTCGCAGATGATGCCCTTGTACTTGGTGCCGCGGTACTTGCCGCAGGCGCACTCGTAGTCGCGCTCGGGCCCGAAGATCCGCTCGCAGAACAAGCCGTCCTTCTCAGGGCGGTACGTGCGGTAGTTGATCGTCTCGGGCTTCTTCACCTCGCCGTACGACCACGCGCGGATGTCGTTGGGCGACGCGAGCGTCACCTTCACCGCGGAGTAGTCATTAACGCGTTCGTAAACTGTCTCAGCCATGATTCTGTCTCCAGGCGCCGTCGCTTTGTCACGCGAGGGCTGGGTTCGCTACTTGATCTGACCTTCCAAATCCGAACAGGACTTCCGACCTTGGGTGTGCCGCCGCTTTACAGCAGGCTGCCGCCCTCGGTCTTCTTCTTCTCCAGGCTCACGTTCAGGCCCAGACCCTTGAGCTCGTTGCAGAGCACGTCAAACGCGACCGGCATGCCGGCTTCGAGCTTGTTCGTGCCCTTGACCATGCTCTCGTAGATCTTGGTGCGTCCTTCGACGTCGTCGGACTTGACCGTGAGCAGTTCCTGCAGGATGTACGCCGCGCCGTAAGCCTCGAGCGCCCACACTTCCATTTCGCCGAAACGCTGGCCGCCGGTCCGGGCTTTGCCGCCCAGGGGCTGCTGCGTGATGAGGCTGTAGGGCCCCGTCGCGCGAGCGTGGATCTTGTCGTCGACGAGGTGGTGAAGCTTGAGGAGGTACATGAACCCGACGGTCGTCCGCTGGTTGAACGGCTCGCCGGTGCGGCCGTCGATCAGCTGGATCTTTCCGCCGCGGGGCATGCGAGCGAGAAGCTCGCGGTGGTGCGGATACGTCCCGGTCTTCTCGTAGTTGGCGAGCTTCTCGTTGACGTGGTTGTTGGCTTCCGCGACCGCTTCGTGGACCTGCTCCTCGGTGCCTCCGTCGAAGACGGGCGTCACCGCCTGGAACCCGAGCACGCGAGCGGCCCAGCCCAGGTGTGTTTCGAGAAGCTGGCCGACGTTCATTCGGCTCGGCACGCCCAGCGGGTTGAGGCACACGTCAACCGGCGTGCCGTCTTCCATGAAGGGCATGTCTTCTTCGGCGACGACGCGGGCGATGACGCCCTTGTTGCCGTGGCGGCCGGCCATCTTGTCGCCGACGCTCAGCGTGCGCTTGGTGGCGATGTAGACCTTCACCATCTCGAGCACGCCCGAGGGAAGCTCGTCGCCACGCTTCATGTGGCTGACCTTGCGGTTCTTCTCGGCTTTGACCGCTTGGATTCGCGGCCAGAACTGGAAGTAGAGCTTCTCGGCTTCGACCTTGGCTTCCTTGCTCCCCTTGATCCACTTGAGATCAAACGTGTTGATCTGTTCGAGGATGACCTCGGGGATGTCCGAAGCACCGATCTTCTGACGGGTGTTGGGGTCGACGATCGGCGTGCCGATCGCGTCGTTCATCATCGAAGCCATCTGGCGGAAGAGGTCGATCGCCGCCGCGTCCATCTGGGCTTCGAAGTCGGCGATGTCCTTCTTGAGCTGCTTCTTCTGCTCTTCCGTCATGTGGAGACGGCGGGAGAACTTGCGAGCCCCGATGACGACGCCCTCGACGCCCGCGGGCACTTCGAGCGAGTCGTTCTTCACGTCTTCGCCAGCGCGGCCGAAGATCGCGTGGAGGAGCTTCTCTTCCGGCGTGAGCTCGGTCTTGGCTTTGGGGCTGACCTTGCCGACGAGGATGTCGCCGGGGCCGACGCGCGTCCCGAGGCTGACGATGCCCTGGTCGTCCAGGTTGCGGAGCATCTTCTCGGAGACGTTGGGGATGTCGCGGGTGAACTCTTCGCGGCCGAGCTTGGTCTCGCGGATCTCGACGTCGTACGAGTCGATGTGGATCGACGTGAACGTGTCGTCCTTCACGAGGCGCTCGTTGATCACGATCGCGTCCTCGTAGTTGTACCCGTCGTAGGTCATGAACGCGATGAGGGCGTTCTTGCCGATGGCGAGCTCGCCGCGGAGCGTGCTGGCGCCGTCGGCCAGGATCTGGCCCTTCTCGACCTTCTGGCCGAGCTTGACGATCGGCTTCTGGTTCTGGCAGGTGCGTTCGTTGAGGCCGACGAACTTGCGGAGGACGTACTCATCGGAGTTGTCGATGATGATCCGCTGGCTGTCGACGAACGTGACGGTGCCGGGGTTCTTGGCTTTGACGCTCATGCCCGTGTTGGCGCCCACGGACTTCTCGATGCCGGTGGCGACGCAGGGCGGGTCGGTCTTGATCAGCGGCACGGCCTGACGCTGCATGTTCGAACCCATGAGGGCTCGGTTGGCGTCGTCGTGCTCGAGGAAGGGGATCAGAGCCGCCGAAATGCCGACGATCTGCTTGGGGCTGATGTCCAGGTACTCGGCCTGGCCGCTGTCGATCTCGGCCAGTTCGCTGTTCACGCGGGCGAGGATCATGCCCTTCTTGAGCTTGCCCTCGGACTCGATGGCGTCGCACGGCGCGAGAACGGCTTTCATCTCCTCGTCGGCGCGGAGATAGACGATCTTGCCCGTCGCTTTCGCGTTGTTGACTTCGCGGTACGGCGTGCGGATGAACCCGTACTCGTCGATCCCGGCGTACAGGCCAAGGCTCGCGATCAGACCGATGTTCGTGCCTTCGGGCGTCTCGATCGGGCAGATGCGGCCGTAGTGCGAGATGTGCACGTCGCGCACCTCAAAGCCCGCACGCTTGCGGTTGAGACCGCCCGGCCCGAGGGCCGACAGACGACGCTCGTGAACGAGCGACGAGAGCGGGTTGGTCTGGTCGACGACCTGCGAAAGCTCGCTTCGGCCGAAGAAGAAGTCGATCGCGCTGCTGATGCTCTTGCTGTTGACCAGATCCGCGATCTTGGTCATCTCCTCCGGGTCCTTCACGCTCATGCGCTCCTGCACGGTGCGCTTGAGCTTGAGGAAGCCCTTGCGGAGCTCCTCCACCGCGAGCTCATCGAGCGTGCGAAGGCGGCGGTTGCCCAGGTGGTCGATGTCGTCGACCACGGCCGCCGGACGGCCCGTCTTGGCGTCCACGCGGTTGCTGCGGAGGTCCAGCAGGTACTGGATGACCCGCAGGAAGTCCTCGGACCGGATAAACATCTGGTCTTCCGGCGTGTTGAGGTCGAACTTGCGGTTGATGCGGAACCGGCCCACGCGGCCGAGGCGGTAACGCGAATCATCGAAGAACTTCTCGACGAAGAGCTGCTTGG
>JBIKTT010000307.1:0-4023 GCA_044347925.1 Phycisphaerales bacterium | reverse complement strand
ATGTCCATGACCATGTCCAGCGACCACCGCATCATCGACGGCGCCATGGCCGCCGCCTACCTCAACACCGTCAAGGGCTACCTCGAACGCCCCGCGACGCTGCTGGTCTAAGGCCGAGCTGGACATCACGGCGACTCGGCGAGCCACCACCTGAGAATGAGCGGCAGAGCGAGCGGCAGAAAGACCACATTCGCCACATGGTTCAGAGCGTCCGAAACCCGTTCGCCCGGGCCTGGCTTAAGCCTTTCGCTCAGTGCATTCGCGCCCGCCGCCTTCGCCATGTCGCGAATTTCGTCCAGCACCATCGAGTGCTCCCGTAGGTTCCTCTCGCCGATCTCCGTCATCGCCATCCGTTCAATCTCCGCGAGCCGCGTGCCGCCGTCCGCGAAGTACCCATCAAAGATCCACCAGATCTGAATCGGCCGGGCCGGCAACTCGCGATGCACCATCTCGCCCGCGAGCCGGTCTCGACGCTCGCGCATCCTCGACAGCAACTCAATGCTCGCCGAAGGCGGCCACTCCTTGAAAGCACTCTCCGTCACGCTTTCCAGATTGACCGAGATGAACCCACGACCCCAAGGCTCGTGCTCCGCGATGCTCCACAGTTCCATCATGGTCTGCGCCGCAGTCTCGTCTTCACCACTCCTCGCAAGCTCATTCGCCGTTTCCACCGCCCGCCATCCCGCGTCCCAGCGTGCTTGTTCCTCTCGAGAAAACTCCCCCGCGCCGCACCCGGCCAACATCCACGTCATTGCAGCCGCCAGAAATGCCGTCATGACGTGTCTGTTCATGCCGCGACTCCCAAACCTCGCGGCAAGCCGCGCACCGCCGACTTCAATCGTGACTGCTTCATCGATTTCTTCGGCGACGCCTTCGTCGGCGAATTCGAGACCGTCTGCTGAACTCGCCCGAAGCCTCCAATGACCCTGATTTGCGAGCGGGGAGCCCCCGTGGTGCGGACTCCCCGCTCAATTCTGCACGCCCTTGTTCACCAGTCCTCGCGCCGAACGGGGTCGACCCATCGGGTGTTACGATGCTCAAAGTCGGTCGGGCCGCTCGTCGCGATGATCGCCATCGGCACCGTCACCGGCGCGGTCGCCACCACAAGCCCCGCCGTCGCGATCCCGTCGCCCACGCTCTCCGCCGCCCGTCGCGCGGCCGAAGGCTCCACCTTCGCCGCCAGGTCCTGCCGCCCCGAAGCGATCAGGATGCCGATCACCGGCCGCACCGTGGACATTCCCAAGCCCGCCCGCTCGCGTGCTTCAACCGCTTTCGCGACAATCCCGGGCTCACCCATGATCGCCGCCAGCCGCGCCAGCCCCGCCGACGCCCGCGTCGTCGCGTCCGGCCCCGAAGCCTGCACCGCAAGCTCCTTCAGAAGCTTCATCGCGTGCGGACGGCCTTCCTCGCTCCGGAACGCTTCGCGAAGCTCCTCATGCTGAGCCATCACGTACGTCCCGTGCCCCTCGCTCGCCGGACCCTCCGGCCCGCACGCTTCACGCCACACCACCGCGAACCCCCGTGCGGCGTGCTCAAGCCGCCCCTCGCGAGAAGCGACGATCGCTCCGCGCGAAACCTCGAGCGCCTGCTCGACTCGCGCCCTCTGCGCCTCGCTCGCTCCACACCCGCCGAGCATCATCCCCGCAACACCGATGACAAGCACCTTCCTCAGCATTTCTTCCGTGTTCATGACTCACCCTTCGCTTTCCAAAGCCCGCTCCGCCGCGGACTCACCTGACCCCGACCCTCACCCCAACCCTGAATCGCTCAATACGTCGCCAGAAGCCCCGGCGTCAGCCTCGACCCGAACCACAGGACATCCCGCGCCCCCTTCGCGAACGCCTCACCATCCGTGAGTTCCAGCACCTTCGCCGTCTCCGGCACGCTCGACGTCGCCACCAGCTCCGCCAGAACCTCACGCTGAAGCGGCGGATCCAGGAGCGGCTTGATGATCGCGCGATCCCCCCGCCCCGACGCCACCACACGCTGCATCGACTCGCGATCGTCCAACGCGACCGCGAGATCGAACCACACCTCCGTCCGCTGCCCGTCCGCTCGCTTGGACTTGACGTCATCTTCAAGCGTCGCGAGCAGCGCCGCAAGCCGCGGACGCGCCAGCGACTTCACCGCTTCATCCTCGAGCGCCCGCATCGTCGTGCGGACCAAAGCCCGCTCCGGAATGCCACCCTCCGGCTGGGGCGTCACCGCTTTCTGCTCCCAAAGCCCAACCAGAAGCTCGGCCGACTCCGCGGCTTTCCCTTCCTCGCGAGCCGCTACCGACCGCACCACACGACCCTGCCAGTCGTCCTGGCGCGCCTGCGCCTCCCGAGACAGCCCGCAGCCGCCCAGACTCGCCCCGGCGACCAGCAAAAGCACCCCCGCCACCACCAGCACCAACCCGTCCCATCGAACCCGGAAAGCTCGCATGACTCGACCCTCCAAACCCACGACCCACAAACCCAGACCAACCTTAGTTAGTACTTACTACTATTTCAAGCCCCCACCTGTTGCACCGCCCCCAGAAAAATCACGCAAGTCTTGTATTTTCAACAGCTTGCACACCTCCAAAAAGCAAGCGGAGCCGACCCAAAGGGCCGGCTCCGCTCGGGGAACAGTCGGATTTGCGACAGGGACTACTTCTTCTCGTTCTCGGTCTTCCACGAGTTCAGCAGGTTCCGCTCTTGGTCGTCCTTGATGCCCGAGCGCAGGTTGTCCTGCTTGGCGGGCGGGGTCGGAGCCGGCTTGCCCTGCTTGGCCGCCGCTTCCTCGGCCTGCTGGGTCGCCACCTTCGTGCGAAGCTCAACCGCTTTCGGCCACCACGCGAGGATCGCGGAAGCCGTCTCCTCGACGGACCGGAACTTCAGGCCCGCCGCGACCGCTCTGTCGTTCTTGCGGGTGTGGAAGCCGGCCGTCTCTCCGTCCGGCGGCAGCAGGATCGGGAGCAGGCCCGGCGGCACCCCGTTCTTGCCAAGCCACTCGTACGACACGTACGAGAACGTCGCGTCGTCCTTGCCGCCGTTCTTCTTGGAAGCCGCGAGGCAGCCCGCCATCACCGCCGCGTTGGTCAGCTTGTCCTTGGGCCCGCAGACGTTCATCACGCCAACGGCCTTGTTCTCAAGACACGTCACGACGAACTCCGCCAGGTCGCGGACGTCGATGATCTGCACCGCGTCGTCGGCCGTGCCGGGCACGAGCACCTCGCCGCCCTTGCTCACGCGGACCGGCCAATACGTGAACCGGTCCGTCGTGTCCCCGGGGCCGACGATGTACCCCGGGCGGAGGTTGGTCACGCGTCCGGGCATCGCGGCTTCCGCCGCACGCTCGCACGCGGCTTTACCGGGGCCGTAATTCTCCATCTGGGCCCCAAACTGCTCGGTCGCCGGGTCGGAAAGGTCGCCCGTCGCGTCGCTCTCGTCCATGCCGGGCTTGTCGTTGCTCTTGTAAACGCTGAGCGTCGAGATGAAGACATACTGCCCGACGTTGGGGCCAAGCAGCTCCGCCGAGGCTTTCACCATGCGTGGGAAGTACCCGGACGTGTCCACCACGCCGTCCCACTTCTTGCCCTTGAGCTCATCCAAGCCCTTGGGGCCCTCGTTCTTCTCTTCGTCCGAGTGCTTCTCCGGATCGCGATTGCCGTAGAGCTTCTCGATGTTGTCCCGGGTGCCGACGTACTTCTCGCGGCGTCCGCGGTTGAAGATCGTGACCTTGTGCCCTCGGGCCTGGGCCGCGTCGATGACCGCCGGCCCGAGGAAACCCGTGCCCCCGAGGATCAGGATCGAGAGCGGTTTGGCCGCTTTCTTCATCTCCTCGCGAGACGGGGCAATCCACCGATTGGTCGCATCCGCCCGGGCCGCGACCCCAAGCCCCGCCACCGCCACCAAGCCACCCGCCGCACAAGCCGCCGAACGGGTCAGAAATTCACGACGTGTCGTCATTCCAATGCTCCGGAAAATGAGCAGAAACCGGCCCACGCGCCAGCCCGCTCGCGGGGGACTCTACCGCCCCCCCTTTCTTCCGGTTGCA
>JBIKTT010000306.1:0-4037 GCA_044347925.1 Phycisphaerales bacterium | reverse complement strand
GACACCGCGCTCAAGACCGCCGACTCCGGCTACCTCACCCGCAAGCTTTGCGACGTGGCGCAGTCGGTCATCATCGGCGAGATGGACTGCGGGTCCAAGCGCGGCGTCCGCAAGCGCGCCACGTACAAGGGCGAGCAGATCGACATCCCGCTCCGCGACCAGATCATCGGCCGCGTCAGCGTCGGTTCGATCACCGACCCCCGCACCAACGAGAAGGTCGTCTCCGAGAACGAGGTCATCACCCCCGAGATCGCCCGCGCGATCGAGGCTCTGGGTATTCAGGAAGTCCACGTCCGCTCGCCGCTGACCAGCGAAAGCCGGTTCGGCTGCTCGGCTCTGGACTACGGCCTGGACATGTCCACCGGCAAGATGGTGGAGCCCGGCCTGGCGGTCGGCATCATCGCGGCCCAGTCGATCGGCGAGCCGGGAACGCAGCTCACGATGCGTACGTTCCACACCGGCGGTATCGGTCAGAAGACCGCCGAACAGACCGAGTACCGGACGTCCAACGCCGGTCGGATCGAGCTCCGCGACTGCGGACAGGTCGCGACCAAGGACGATGAAGGTCACGACGTCTTCGTCTCCCTGCGTCGTAACGGTGAACTCGCCGTGCTTGACGCCAAGGGCGAGGAACTCGAGAAGGTCAAGGTTCCCTACGGCGGGTACCTCCTCGTCGCCGACGGCGAAGAGGTCAAGAAGGGCCACCTGGCTCTCAAGTGGGACCCGCACCGCGCCCCGATCCTGGCCGAGAAGGACGGCGTGGTTCAGTTCAAGGACATCGAAATCGACGAGACCGTCCGTGAAGAGGACGCCGGCCGCGGCCAGAAGGCCCTGGTGGTGATCGAGCACAAGGGTGACAAGCACCCCGCGATCAACATCACGGACACGACCGGCAACATCCTCGACTTCCACTACCTGCCCGCCCGGGCCCGACTGGAAGTCAAGGACGGCCAGACGATCAAGGCCGGTCAGATGCTCGCGCGTCAGCCGCGCGGCGCGTCGGGCTCGCAGGACATCGTCGGCGGTCTGCCCCGCGTCACGGAGATCTTCGAAGCCCGCAAGCCGCGCGATCCCGCCGTCATGGCCGAGATCAGCGGTCGGGTCGAGATCCTCTCCGACAAGCGCAAGGGCAAGATGACCATCCGCATCATCTCCGATGCGGGCATCGAGAAGGACCACCACGTCGACGCCGCCAAGACCCTGCTCGTGCACACCGGCGACTTCATCCAGGCGGGCGACCGCCTCACGGAAGGCCCGCTGGTCCCGCACGACATCCTCAAGATCAAGGGTGAGGAGGCGCTCTACGAGTACATGCTCGACGAGGTCCAGAACGTCTACCGCGCTCAGGGCGTGACGATCAACGACAAGCACATCGAGCTCATCCTCGCCCAGATGATCCGCAAGATCAAGATCGAGAACCCCGGCGACACCGACCTGCTCCCGCAGGAAGTCGTCGACAAGTACGCGTTCAAGCAGAAGAACAGCCAGATCGCTTCCATGTACCGCGTCACCGACGTTGGCGGGACCGACCTCCCCCTCAACGCCCTGGTGACCAAGGAAGAGATCAAGGAAGCCAACGCCAAGGCGGAAGCCAACGGCAAGGAAGGCGCCAAGGCCAAGCGCGCTCGCCCCGCCACGGGACGAACGATGCTCCTGGGTATCTCCAAAGCCGCTCTCCAGAGCGAGTCGTTCCTCTCCGGCGCGTCCTTCCAGGAGACCACCAAGGTCCTCACGGAAGCGTCGCTCAAGGGCGCGACCGACACGCTCATCGGCCTCAAGGAGAACGTCCTTCTCGGCCACCTGATCCCCGCCGGCACGGGCTTCCGCCCGTTCCAGGAGATCAAGGTCAAGCTCCTCGCCGAGCCCCCGGCCGAAGAGTCCCTCGAAACCGAGGAACTCGAAGAGGCCCAGGTCGCCACGGCCACCGCGATCGCCGAACCCGCTCCGCAGGTTCAGATCCCGACCAACGGCGTGCCCAGCACGTCCGGCCTCTAAGCCTCACTGACGTTTGGTGAACGACAGGACCCCGCGACCAAGCGGGGTCCTGTTCTTTTTCCCGGACGTCGGGCCCCGCTCTCCTACCATCTTCCCTGTCCCGGACCGAACCCCGGGTCTGCCCATTCGTATCTTTCCAAGCAGCTCCCGATGGACGCGGTCCTCGCCGTCAAACCGTTCGTCAAGCGTCGCCCCTGGTCGGTGGTGCTCTTGTCGCTCGCGCTGCTCGTGGTCATCGTCGCGGCGGTTCAGACCGTCATCACCCTCGCGGGGTCTTTCGATCTGGGGTTCGGGTTCATCCTCGTCCTGCCAAGGATCCTGGAACTCGGGCTGATCGCATTCGGGCTGGTGCTGACGGCGAAGGGAATGCCGTACCGGATGGGCGGCTCGCTCCATTGCTCGCGCTGCGGCTATCAGCGGGTGGAGGAGCGCGACCGCCTGCTCGTCAACTGTCCCGAGTGCGGGCACTACTGGCGTCTCTTCGGCGGCTGGCGCACGGGCAAGCCGCTCGGCGACAGGCGGCTCGTCACCATCGGGCTCCTTCTGTGCGTGCTTGGGATCGGAACCGTGACGGCGCGCGAACTCGCGGCCCGGTGGCTGACCGAGCGTCTGAGTTCCTCGATGCTGATCAGGCACGTGCTGTACGCGCCGGCGGGTTCGGCCGGCACGTCGTGGGAGGTCCTCGCACGGCGGTCCCTGACGCAGGGTCAGGCTCGCTGGCTTGCGGATGATCTCCTCAAGCGCCGGTCACAGCGAGGGTCTCTGGATCTTGCAGCGACGCTCTGGCTTCAGAGCCGGGTCTCCGAACCGGGATTCGACAAACAGCTCGTCTCGCGCTATTACGAAGAGCTCGCGGACTTCTGGATTGAAGCGCCGTCTCAGGCGCAGGTGCAGCAGGCTTTCGAGGTCTCGGTCCGCGGCGTCTATCGCGGGAATTCGGCTCCGACACCGGAGGGACGCGTCTCGTTCGCGGTTGAGGGGATCGTGATCGAGCTGCCCGCGCCCCCGCAGGAAGATCTCCGCACCGAGTTCGAGAAGCAGTTCCTGACGGGGCCCAAGGTCATGCTGTCGCAGGGCGTTTCGATGGTGACTCTCGATCCGGCTTCCGCCGGTCGCGATGCGAGCCTGGCTTCCGCTTCGGGCGTGGGTGCGTTCGTGGGGAAAGCAACGGTGCGGGCGACGGTCTGGATCCTCATCGGACCGGAGGTGAACGAGGAGCTCCGGTGGACGACCGGAAGCGGGCCGCAGTCGCTCTCGACGCAGCGCCGCGCGATCCGCCGCGACATCGTTCGCGAGATCGACATCGTTCCTGGCGGACGGTGATCGACGTCAGGCGCCGGTGGAGCCGAACCCGCCCGAGCCGCGAACCGTCTCGTCGAGCTCTTCCACGGCTTGAATGGTCGCATGGGCGACCGGGGCGATCACAAGCTGCGCGATCCGCATGCCGTGGGTGATCGTGAAGGGTTCTTTGCCGAAGTTGATCACCGCGACGCGGAGCTCGCCGCGGTAGTCGCTATCGATGGTGCCGGGAGCGTTGGGGAGCCCGATGCCGTGCTTGGTCGAAAGGCCGGATCGGGCACGGACCTGACCCTCGTACCCGTGGGGGATCGCGACCGCGAGGCCCGTGGGGACAAGCAAGATCGCGCCCGGGGCGACAGGCAGTTCGGGCTTGTCGGCTGGCAGGCACGCGGAGAGGTCCAGCCCGGCGGCGTGCTGGGTCTGGTAAGCCGGGAGGGTCGCTCGCGGGTCGAGTCTCTTGATGCGAAGCACGGGGGCGGGAGCGGTCATCGCGACATCACCTCGGCGGCTTGGAACTGCTCGATCTGCCGGGTGAGGGTCTCGATCATCCGCTTGGTGGACGCGATGGCGTTGTCAAGGCTGGAGCGGCCGGTGACGACGCGGAGGTGGTCGCGCTGGCCGGACTGGGACAGGAAAGCCTCGGACTGCGCCTGGGCTTCGGTGAGCGCACGGAGCAGGCTTTCCGCGTTCTCGCGGACCTGCACGGTCTCCTTCAGCAATCGCAAACGATCTTCCATGGGCGG
>JBIKTT010000304.1:0-4038 GCA_044347925.1 Phycisphaerales bacterium | reverse complement strand
CCATCAGCACCAGGGTCGCCACGATCGGCTGAAGCTTGAACACCGACACGCACACGCCGTTCCACACTCCGCAGCAGGCTCCGAGCATCATCGCGCCCGCCATCGCCGCCGGCCACGGAACCTGCGCCTGCACCAGGAGCGTCGCCGTCACCGCTCCCGCGATCGCCGCGACCGCACCGACCGACAGATCCACGCCGCCCGTCGCGATGACCAGCGTCATGCCCAAAGCCACCAGCGCCGTCCGGGACCCGTGGTTCAGAATGTCCACCAGCACGCCGTACAACCGCCCGTCGCGTGCTTCCACCGCGAAGAAGCCGGGCATGAATGCCGCGTTGAACGCCAGAAGCAGCGCAAGCGCCGCCAGCGGCCACGCCAGCGACCTCAGCCCGCGACGCCATGGGTGAGTTGAAAGGTTCATGTCGTCTGGGCCACCGCCGCAAGCACGGCCTGCTCGGTGATCTCGCTCCCTTCCAGATGCGCCACGCTCCGCCGATCACGGAGCACCACCACACGACCGCAGATCCTCGTCACCTCCTCAAGCTCCGAACTGATGAAAAGCACAGCCGTCCCCTCCGCCCGAAGCCGGTCCACCGCACGCAAGACATCCGCTTTGGCCGCGATGTCGATCCCGCGCGTCGGTTCGTCCAGAATCAGAAGCACCGGCCGTGTCGCAAACCACCGCGCGAGAAGCACCTTCTGCTGATTCCCCCCCGAAAGCCCGCTGATTCGCGCGTGAACGTCCGGCGTCTTGATGCCAAGCAGCCGCACGAACTCCTCCGCGAGCGCGACCTGCGCCCGGAATGAAAGCTTCGCGAACGCCCCGTCACGCGCCCGGAGCGACACGACCAGATTCTCAACCACCGAAAGCGACGGGAAGACCCCCTGCTCCTTCCGGTTCTCCGGGAGCATCCCGATCCCGCTCGCGATCGCTTGCCGCGGCGTGGTAAACCGCGAAGCCTTTCCGCGAAAGCTCATCGTGCCGCGCGTCGCGGTATCCGCCCCGAACACCAGCCGCGCCGTCTCGCTCCGACCGGACCCGAGAAGACCGGCCAGACCGACGACCCCGCCCTGCGCAACGTCAGCGTCAACGCTCTCAACCATGCCCGCCCGACCAAACCCGCGGAGGCTGAGGAGAGAGCCGGCTTCCGTCATCGCTCCGGCACCATTCCCGCGACTCGTCGCCGGTTCAAACTCGCGGCCGACCATCAGCGAGATCAGCTTGGGCCGCGTCAGCGCGCCGGCATCGAACGACCCCACGAGCGTCCCGTCGCGAAGAATCGTCACCCGATCCGCGATCGCCTCCACCTGATCCAGAAAGTGCGAGATAAAGACGATGCCCAGCCCCTGCGACCGAAGCTGCCGGATCACGCCGAGCAGCCTGCCACATTCATCGCGGTCCAGGCTCGACGTCGGCTCATCCAGAATCAGCACCCGCGCACGAACATCCAGAGCCCGCGCGATCGCCACCATCTGCTGCACTGCAACCGAGCACGTACCAAGCTCGCGATCGACATCAAGGTCGCCAAGCCCCAGCCGCTCCATCGCAAGTCTCGCCCGCGACCGCACGGCCTTCCAATCGATCAGCCCACGCAAGAACCGACGCCCCGGCTCGCGGCCCAGGCAGATGTTCTCGGCCACGGACAGGTGCGGGATCAGCCCCACTTCCTGAAACACCGTGGCAATCCCGAGACGCTCGGCGTCGTGCGGTGACTCGGGCTCGATCGGCTTGCTTTCAAGGACGATCTGACCTGCGGTCGGTCGCACCACGCCGCTCAGACACTTGATCAGCGTGCTCTTTCCGGCTCCGTTCTCGCCGAGCAAAGCCTGGACCTCGCCCGCCCGCACGGTCAGGCTGACGCCCTCGAGCGCCCGTACGGGGCCGAAGCGAACCACGAGGCCGTTCGCTTGGAGAAGCGGCGGATCCTCGCCGGTCGCGATGCGTTCGTCGATGCCGGGCACCTTAGTACTTCCGCGAACCGATCGCGCCCGCGGCGGTGGTCTGGTCGAAGACGGCAGCGTCGGTCACGATGCGCCGCTCGATCGGCTTCCCGGCTTTGATCGCGTCCACCGCGTCAAAGAGCTTGGGTCCAAGCAGGGGGCTGCACTCGACGGTGCAGTTCAGCTTGCCGGCCACCATCGCTTCGAACGCGGCTTTCACGGCGTCGATCGAGACGATCTTGATGTCGACGCCGGGCTTGAGGCCGGCTTCCTCGATCGCCTGGATCGCACCCAGCGCCATGTCGTCGTTGTGGGCGTACAGAGCGGTGATCTGCTTGCCCTCGGGGCTCTTGAGGAAGGACTCCATCACCTCGCGCCCCTTGGCCCGTGTGAACTCGCCCGACTGGCTCTTGATGATCTTGATGTCGGGGAACGCTTTGATCCCCTCTTCAAACCCCTTCTTGCGGTCGATCGCGGGCGCCGACCCGGGCGTGCCCTGAAGCTCGACGACGACGGCTTTCCCGTCGGTCGCTTTGCCAAGCCACGCCGCGGCCCGCCTCCCCTCCTCCACAAAGTCCGCGCCGATGAACGTCACGAACAGGTCGGGCGTCGAAACCTCAACCGCGCGATCCGTCAGCACGACCGGGATCCCGGCTTGCTTGATCTCCTTGAGCACCGGCTCCCAGCCCGTCTCGACGACGGGCGAGAACGCGATCACATCGACCCCTTGAGCGACAAAGCTCCGCAGAGCTTTGATCTGGTTCTCCTGCTTCTGCTGAGCGTCGGAGAAGACAAGCTCGTACCCGCGCGCCGCGGCTTCGGCTTTGATCGACTCGGTGTTGGCTTTACGCCAGTCGCTTTCGGCCCCGATCTGGGAGAATCCCACGCGGACCTTCTTCGCGGGTGCCGCGCCGGCACCGCTCCCCCCTGCCTTGGGCTGGTCGGCGGCTTTCTTCTCGCACGCTCCCACGAACATGAGGAGCGAAGCGGCAAGACAGACGAACGTGCGGCGCGATGTGAACTTCATCGGGGATTCTCCACAAGACTGCAAATCAGACCTCAACGGACGTCCAGCGTGAAAAGCGTCACGCTGCACGGCTCGACCGGCAGTGTACCCGAAATCCCCTCCACGCGCCGCTCACGGATCGACACCGGCTTCTCGCCGTCGGGATCGTTGAACGCCATCGGATCCCCCGCGATCGAGCGAACGACGCCGGTTCCCGCAAGCGTGGCTCCCTTGAGGTCAAGCGGCACGCTCATCGCCTGCGTCGTCGCGTTGACCACCGCGATCGTGAGCGTCTTGCGATCCGCGCTCCACGCCGCCAGAGCATCCACCAGCGGGCTCGACGTCGTCTTGCAAGGGATCGTCCCCAGGTGATGCCGGTACATCTTGAGCACCAGGCCCGTGACATCGAACGCGGCGTTGGTCCTGCTCGTCTTGATCGCACCGATCACGTTCACCGTCTGGGCGTAGTTCGCCATGAAGAACAGGTCGCTGTTGCGGCCGAACTCGTTCAACGCCGCCGCGCAGCCGAGAGCGTCCTTCATGAAGTACCGCGTCCCAAGTTCGCCGAAGACGTGCGGACCGTACCAGTAGTTCCACTCGTCCTGCACGATCCGGATCTCGCGTCCCCTGAGCATCGGAAGCTCTTCACGGTACTGCCGGTGCGCCCGGGCGATCTCCGCGAGCGAGCGCGGCGCGGACTGCACGTGCGACAAAAGCGATCCGCCGTCCTGCCAGTACACGTGCTCGGAGATGTGGTCCATGTGCCCGGAACACTCCGCGAGCATCGTCCTGCTCCACTCCCCCACCGCTCCCACCGCGATGATCGTGATCGAAGGGTCGACCTTCCGCATCGCGTCGACGAACGTGTTGTGACGCTTGGTGTACTCCGCGAGCGGGATGTTGCCAAGCTGCCACGACCCGTACATCTCGTTGCCCACGCCCCAGAACTTGACCTTCCACGGATCACGACGCCCGTGCGAAGTCCGGAGCTTGCCCATCGGCGTCTCGGCGCCGCCGTTCACATACTCAAGCTCGGCCGCTGCGTTCTCAACGCCGCCCAGACCCGCATTGACGGCGATGTACGCTTCGGTCTT
>JBIKTT010000305.1:0-4038 GCA_044347925.1 Phycisphaerales bacterium | reverse complement strand
TGATCGATGCCAAAGTACATCGCCGAGGTGCGTGCCGCGGTCCCGCCGAGCAGGTCGCACCAGTCCGTATCGGACAAAAGCCCAGTGAACGCGTTGGCGAAGTCCGAAGGACCCGACGTCGGCACCAACACACCCGTCGAACCCGTCCGCACCAGCGAGCCAAGCCCCGGCGAGTCCGCCACCACCGCCACCGCCCCGGCCGCCATCGCATCGATCACCGATCGCGGGTGGCCCTCTAGCTCGGATGCTTGCGCGTAGATCAAGCAGCGCGCCATCCGCTCACGCAGCGCCGCGTACCCCATCGGCGGCACGAATCGCACCGGCGCGGACAAGCTCGCCGCGATCCGCTGAAGATTCGCAAGCTCCGGACCGTCGCCCACCACCTCAAGCGTCACACGCGAACGAAGCTCCTCGTCCAGAGCGGCGACGGCTTCGATCAGGATGTCGATCCGCTTGCGAGCAACCAGCTCTCCCGCGGTGATGATCAGGCCCGGCTCGCGCTCCGACGCGGTCAGGATGTTCTCGCACGGAACGACGAAGTTGGGAACAACCGCCGTTCGGCCAAGGTCGATGCAGTACCGCCAGCAGAGGTCGCGAACCATCTCCTCGGTCGTGCCCACGAGCAGATCGGCCGAAAGGCAGAGCCGGCGTTCCGCGACCTTCGCCATCCGCGCCTGCGGCGACGCGGGACCGAACTCCAGCGCCGCAAACCGCGACCAAAGGAACCCCCCGCGCGTGATCAGCGCCGCGACGTGCCCCTTGGCTCGGGCACGGTCGCGGATCTCAATCGCGATCCCGCCCACGGTCAACTGTTCGGTGCGCACAATCGTCGACCCCGGCAGCAGGTCGCGCGCCACCCGCTCGACCGCCGCCCCCTCCTCGGCTTCCCCAGATCCGATCCGCTGCAACCGGAGGTCAAAGCGGCCCCCGGCCCTCTGGGCCAGTTCGGCCTCGACCGATCCGTCGTCCCCTTCGCCGTTGAGCACGAGCGTGACCCGCCGGAACATGGGGCCGACGCGATCGTACAAACACCAGTCGCGCTCGAGGAGTCCGACCCGTTTCCACTTTGCAATGCCCATGCCGCGAGGCATGACCACCACGAGATTGTCCGCGATCGGCTGCATCGTCTTCTGGTCAGACCATCGACGCTTTTGCGGGTACGTTTCAGAAGGTTTGGCAAGCCAAGGGCGTCGGAGAACCGTCAGACCGTTCAAACTCCGAACAACTGATCAATCGGACCCGGGGGTTCCCTCGAACCGGCCGGGGTATTCGGACGAACCTATGGCACCGGGCCGGCGCGTGGAGGGGCCGTCCCGGGTAGGATCCATCCATATGAAACGCATCTGCACCATTTCCGTCGTCGCCGCGCTGGCTCTGGCCTCCGCCGCCACGGCTCAGCCCGGCAAGAAGAACGCTGAAGAGCTGCCCGTCCCCCCGACCACGAGCAAGCTGGAAGCACCCGGGATCATCGTCCCGTACATGCTCGCGTTCGTGCTGATCGGCGCGATCGTGGGCATCACGGCGATCCCCACCAAGCGCGGCCACCAGGACTGAACCTGGCCGCGTCCGCCGGCTCCGAGCCGGCCCAAGCCCTCAGGCAAGGAGTCTTTCGATGCAGCAACGCCGACTCAGGCCCACGCTGATCGCCATCAACGGTGTGCTCGCCCTTCTGGTGGCGGGCGCTTTCGCGACCGCTCAGCCAAACGCGCAGCCCCGCCTTCGTGGCGAATACACGATGGTGGCCGGTCGTACCTCAGCCAGCGGCAAGGACGCGATCTATATCCTCGACGTGACCAACCGCGAGATCATCGCGCTGCGGTGGGAAAACTCCCGCCGGTCGCTCGTGGGCATCGGATACCGCAGTCTGGACGCTGATTCCGCTCTTCCCCCCGCGAGGTGAACATGAAGACTTTCTCCCGCCGGCTGACCGCCGAGGGTTGGCTGACGCTCTCCGCTCTGGCGCTCGCCGCCATTCTGGGTTTCATCTGGACGACCCGTCCGCAGCCAACCGCTTCCAACTGGGGCGTGCTCGAGTCCACCGCGCTCGCGAACCCGATGGTCTCGCACGTCGGGGGCGTCACGATGATGACCACCGACGCGCAGACGGACGAGGTTCTGCTCGTGCTCGACAACCGGACTGAATCGCTCATGGTGTACCGCGTTCAAAACGTCACCTCGGTCGAACTGCTTCAGCGGGCTTCGGTCAGCGCGATGTTCACCGACGCCCGCACCAAAGCCCTCGGCAAGTGACGATCCCCCTTCCTGCTTGAAATCGGAGTCGCGCCCTGCGCGATCCGTCAAGGATTCCGATGCCCATCTTCCCGCTGCCTCAGTTCGAGGCCGATCTGAAAGAGCACCTCGACGCCGAGGACAAAAAGACGTACGACGCGCTCCAGGTTCCCAAGACCGTCGTCGTCCGGTTCGGCGCGATGAAGCTCATCGGCGAGTTCCCCTACGACCTCAAGGTCAAGCCCGGCTGCGGGAGCAAGCTCGTCGTCCGCACCTTCCGCGGCACCGAGCTCGGTGAGATGCTCACCTCCACCTGCCCCAACAGCGGCTGCTCCAAAAGCGTGTCCCGCCAGGACATGCTCAAGTACATCGAGAACTCCGGCGGCAAGGACTACCCCTTCTTCACCGACGGCAAGGTCGTCCGCGTCGCCACGCCCGAGGACATGCAAGCCCAGACTCGCATCGAGCAGAGCAAGCACGAGCTCAACGTCCACGCACGGTCCGTCGTCGCTCGCATGGGCATCGACGTCAAGATCGTCGAGGTCGAGCCGATCCTCGGCGCGGAGCGGCTCACCGCTTACTACCTCTCCGAGCACCGCCTCGAACTGCACCACGTCGCCCGCGAGCTCTCGACTGAGTTCCGCCTGCGCGTGGACATGCGGCAGGTCGGCGCCCGCGACGAAGCCCGCCTGGTCGCCGACTACGAGAAGTGCGGCCAGTACTGCTGCTGCAAGAGCTTCCTCAAGGTGCTCAAGCCCGTCTCGATGAAGGCGGCCAAGACGCAGAAAGCCACGCTCGAGCCGCTCAAGATCTCGGGCCGCTGCGGACGCCTCATGTGCTGCTTGCGGTACGAGGAACAGACCTACGACGATCTCAAAGCCCGCCTCCCGCGGCGCAAGTCCCGCGTCGGGACGCCCGAAGGCGATGGCACCGTCATCGATTCCCAGATTCTGACCCAGCTTGTGCTCGTCGAGCTCGATGAACTCGACGGCGCCACCGGGCAGATCAAGACCGCCGCGATCGCGGTGGAAGACCTCACCGAGCCCAAGAGCAAGACGCCGCCCGAGCGCCCCGCATTTGACGCGCCCCCCGTGCGTGGCGGCGATCGACGCGGACCCCGCCCGAGCGCGCCCGGTGGCCCGACCGCGAGCCCGCCCCCGCGCCGCGACGGCGCGCCGCCCCCGCCGCGCCCAAGCGGTGACCGCGGAACCGATCGCCCGCAGGAACGTCGACCCGATCGTGGTGAACAGCGGGGTGACCAGCGAAATGACCAGCGCCAAGACCAGCGCGGAGAGCCGAGGACGGATCAGAAAGGCGACCAGCGCCAAGACCAGCGCGGAGACCGCCGTCCGTCCGGACGGCCGGATCAGCGGCCCCGTCGCGACAACCCGCAAGGCCAGCCGCGACCGCAGCAGCCCCGCCCGCCCGCGCCGGGCGGTGCTTCGAACGGCACCCCAAACGCCGCGCCCGGTGGCCAGCGCCCGACGCCGGAAACTCCCGATGCCGACGGACCGGACGAAGTGATGTTCGACGACCAGGGCAACGAGGTCGGACCCGATCGCGGTTCAGATGCCGCGCCGGGCGGTCAGCCCGGTCAAAGCGGCGAACGTCGCCGGCGTCGCCGCCGCCGCGGTCGTGGCGGCGGTGGTAGCGGTGGCGGTGGTCCGTCAAATGCCGGCGGTCCCCCTCCCGGAACGCCCTAGCACCGGGAAATGCGTTTGGGGTATGCTCCAAGCCGCATGTCGAACACCATCGCGCACGTCGATTCATCTCGGCCCCACCCGTGCCTCCAGTGCTCTT
This sequence comes from Phycisphaerales bacterium, assembly GCA_044347925.1. Classification (GTDB taxonomy): domain Bacteria; phylum Planctomycetota; class Phycisphaerae; order Phycisphaerales; family UBA1924; genus UBA2396. Next base: position 9 of record JBIKTT010000305.1, on the reverse strand, counting down.
ATGAGCTTG
>JBIKTT010000303.1:0-4050 GCA_044347925.1 Phycisphaerales bacterium | reverse complement strand
AAATCAGCCCCAGCGAGAGGGTGAGCATCCCCGCGCCGATGCCGACCCACCACCAGCGGACGGTGCGGACGCCAAGGCGGGCGCCCCAGGGGGCTTTCCAGTCGTTGCCGCACTCCGAGCACTTGTCCGGGGCTCCGAACCACGAGGACATCGCGTAATCGCAGCGGCCGCAGACGAGCGCGTTGCCGCGCCGACCGAACCACGCGAAAGCGATGGTCACGCCCGCCGTGTCCGCGAGCACCTTGGCGGTGATCAGGGCGGAGACCTGCCACGGCGCAAGCAGGTAAACGGCGAGGATCGGGATGGACAAAGCCGGCCAGAGCCACCGCGGGCTCTTTCGACGGCGCACCTTGCGCCACCTGCGTAGCTCGGGGAGGGTCGTGCTTCTGAGCCGCCAATCCGCGATCCAGCGGGCGATCCTGGGACCAACGAAGATCAGCGCGATCAGGCCGAGGATGGTCCAGACGCGGGCGGTCCACTGCAGGGCGCGGGCCGAATCGATGAGCCAGTTCTCCCCGGGCGCCGCGGGCATCTGCGCCAGCGACCGGTAGACCATCGGCATGAAGAGCATGAACGCCGACATGCCGCAGAACGCCCCGGCGAGGATCGCGGGGGCGAGGTCGATCCAGCGCGATGACGAAAGCCGCTCGCAACGCACCGCGATCTCGCGGAGGTGGGCTTCTTCGCGGCCCGCAAGCGATGGGTCTTGCGCCGGCTCGGCCATGTCAGGAGATCCCGTAGCGGAACGGGTCCGCGTCGCTCAGGATGAGCGTGCTTTCGGCGGTGATGTGAGCGTGGCCGGTGATCATCGGGATGACGCCGGGGCCGGCGACGGAGAGGGCGTACCTGGCGGTGAACTTGCTTCCGATGATGCTCTCCTGTCCCCAGGATTCGCCGGCGCGGAGCAGGCCCTCGGCGGCGAGGCAGGCGACCTTGGCGCTGGTGCCGGTGCCGCAGGGTGAGCGGTCGTACTCGCGGCCCGGGCAGAGGACAAAGTTCTTGCTCCGGCAGTCCTGACGCGTCGGCGGGCCGAAAAGCTCGATGTGGTCGATGATACCGGTCGCCCCCTCGCTGCCGTCGGGCGCGGGGGGAAATTTCCCGCGGATGTCGGCCTGATCAAGAGCTTCGCGAACGGCGGAAGCGAACTCGGTGAGGGCGAGGATGTTGCCCGAACTGATCTCCTGCCCGTGGTTCTTGACGAGATAGAACCAGTTGCCGCCCCACGCGACGTCGCCGACGACCTTGACGAATTCGCCCCGCCACTTGATCGTGACGGCGACGTCTTTGGCCGAGCGGAACGAGGGCACGTTGGTGATCGTGAAGGAACCGTCCGGTTCGGCTTTCACTCCGACCTCGCCGACGGGGGTTTCGACCGCGAAGGAGCCGTCGACGCCGTCGAGCTTGCCGAGATGGCGGAGGGTTGCGGCCAAGCCGATGGTGCCGTGTCCGCAGCCGTTGAGGAAGCCGACGTTGTTGAAGAAGATGACGCCGCAGACGCAGCGGTTTGACGAGGCCGGGACGATCATCGCGCCGACGAGGAAGTCCGCGCCGCGCGGCTCGCGGACGACGGCTTGCCGGATGTGGTCGAACCTGGCGCGAAAGACCTCGCGCTGTGCGGCGGCGGAGATCCCCGTGGCTCCTTGGGTGAGGTCGGGGCCACCGTCGATGATGATCCGGGTGGGCTCACCCTCGGTGTGGGAGTCGATGACACGCAGGCGTTGCATGGAGAGTTATAGCGAGGCGTCTAAAGCGGCGGCAGTTGCCCGCGGCCCGCGAGCTTGGTCTCAAAGACCGCCAGCACGAGGAAGATCAGGATCGTCTGCCCCCCGGCGAGGACGGCTTGCCACGGCGCCAGGCTGCCGAGCATGACGCCCATGAGGCCCGTGATCGCCGTCAGGCCCCAGATCACGACGACCGCGTCGCGTTTGGAGAGGCCGTAGGAGACCAAGCGGTGGGAGATGTGGTGCGGGCTTGCCACAAGCGGGCTCTTGCCCATCCGCAGGCGGATGATCGTGACGGAGAGGATGTCGTAAAGCGGCACCGCGAGCACGACGATGGGCATGAAGACGCCGTACCACCCGCCGGCGGGGATCGGCATCCCCTCGGCCGTCGTCGAGCCGGGCTCGGCGACGTACGTCGTGCGCACCGTCAGGAACGCGAGCGTGAATCCGAGCACCAGCGACCCCGAGTCGCCCATGAAGATGCTTGCGCCCTTCGTCGCGGACTTGGGAGCGTTGAACAGAAGAAACCCGAGCAGCGACCCGATGAGCAGCGCCAGGCACCCCGCGACGAACCACTGTCCGTGGAGCAGCGCCGCTGCGAGGAAACACCCCGCCGCGATCGCGCCCACGCCCCCCGAAAGCCCGTCCATGTTGTCGATGAAGTTCATCGCGTTGGTCACGCCCACGATCCAGAGCACCGTGATCAGGATGCTCAGCCACGGCCCGCCCACCTGCGCATCGAGCATCGTGACCAGCCGCGTCCCGTCGCCGAAGAGGGTGATCGCGAGGGCGGCGGCGAGCATGATTCCGGCTTTGATCCCCGGCGGCATGGCGCGGCGATCATCCACCGCGCCCGCGAGGTGAAGCACCAGCAGGCAACCGAGGAAGAGAAGCCCAAGCGGCGTCTTGGCTTGCATTCCGGGGAGGTGCGCCGCCGCTTCCGCAGGCCAGGATGAACTCGGCACCCAGTGGGCCGCCGCGAGCCCGGCGGCCAGCGGCAACGCAAGCCCCGCGAAGATCGCAAAGCCGCCGGTGTTCGGGACCGGCCGGAGAATCTTGACGTGCCCCGGGCTTCCCGGTGAATCGAGAGCGCCGAGCTTGCGCCCGATCGAGCGGGCAAGCCAGGTCGCGGGTGCCGAGATGACAAAGGCCAGAGCGATCAGCCCCAGGCAGAGAAACGTCATGGGCGGAGTCTACAGCGTCGGCGGCGCGTCGGCCGGGCCGCGATCCTCAGCCCGACGGCCTCGGAGCCGGGCGACCCATCCGGGCACCTGGAACCCAAGATACACCAGCCCCATCGCGCCGCACCCCAGCACGCCAAGCCAATAGACCCGCTGCGGCCACGGCCCAAGGTGCTCAACGATCGTCGGAGGTTCGTCCGGACGCGGAGGCGGGTTGCCGACGAACCCGTAATTCCATCCCTCGGAGATATCCAGCGGCAGCACCCAGCCGACATACGCCGAAAGCGTCAGCCACGCGACGCCGAGATCCGCAAGCGTCGGCCGGTACCGATCCACCACGATGATGTAGATCGCCCCGCCCACGATCGCGACATGCCCCAGCCAGAAATACCAGAAGTGCAGGTAGATCGGCCCGACCTTCACCACCGGCGTGATGAACGCTTGCGTGCAGAGCGCAAGGCCCAGGAAGACCGTCGTCGTCTTCAGCCATCGGAACGGCAGCAGCAGCGCCAGACACGAGACAAACCCCATCACATCGCAGACGTGAATCGGGAGCGACCACCCGGGCACGTAATTCCTTGGCAGCACGTAGTACACGCTCGTCCCGCCCAGGAAGAGCAGGATGCTGATCGCCCAGGTCCGCCGGAAGAGCACCTCACGCGGCGTGCCCCGCCAGCGGCAGCCCAGCATCGACGAAGCCGCGATCATCGGGATGAACAGGGCCAGCGCCGCAACATGGATCATCGTGAACGCCGCCGCGACCTCGTACCAGGCCGGCTGGGTCGACGGGGTGGACGCGAGCGTGATCATCCGGCCGTGCCCGCTCCCGCGGCGGTGTTCGCGCCGGCTTTCGCAGATTCGTGCCGGAGCTGGCCGCACGCCGCTTTGATGTCGCGTCCGCGGCTGGCCCGGATGTGGACGTTGATCTGGGCGTCCTTGAGGATCTTCTGGAACTCGAGGACGTTGGCGTCCCGGGGCCGCTCAAAGGGCATCCCCGCAACCTCGTTGTACCGGATGAGGTTGACGTTGGCGCGGAGCGTCTTGGCGATGCTCGCCAGCTCCTTCGCGTGCTTGGGACGGTCGTTGACGTTGTGGAGCAGGGTGTACTCGAGCGTGATCTCGCGGCCGGTCTTGTCGAACCACCTCTG
>JBIKTT010000302.1:0-4062 GCA_044347925.1 Phycisphaerales bacterium | reverse complement strand
AGAACGGCGTCGTTTCGGTCTGGGGCGTCTCAACGACCTTGCCGTACTGCTCCGACGAGCTCGCCTGGTAGTACCTCACCTGCTGGCCGGATTCCTGCTGGAACTCGCGGACGGCTTCGAGCAGGCGGAGAGCGCCCATGCCCACGCTATCCGCCGTGTAAAGCGGCATGTCGAACGACACGCGCACGTGCGACTGAGCGCCCAGGTTGTACACCTCGTGCGGCCGCACCTGCTGCATCAGCTTCGCGAGGCCGTTGGCATCGCACAGGTCGCCGTAGTGAAGCTTGAGCTTGCCGCCCTTGACGTGCGGGTCGAGATAGATGTGGTCGATGCGCCCGGTGTTGAAGGAGGAGGAGCGACGGATGATCCCGTGCACCTCGTACCCCTTCTCGATCAGAAACTCGGCCAGGTACGAGCCGTCCTGCCCGGTGATGCCAGTGATAAGAGCGCGGCGGTTGGTCGACATTCGGCGAATCCTTCAATAAGTGAACCCAAGACGCTGAAGCCCCACCCTCCCCCACCATCCCCCACCCTACCCCCATCATCCCCCAACCCGTCCAAGCGAAAGCCCGAGCTTCCGGTACGGGCCCGCGTTATCGGGAGTTCGCACCGGGACCCGGACAATAGTCTGTATCGGGCGGACAACCCCGCACCTGAGCAATTCCCGACCCCTTCAGAAGCGGGCGGAACCTGTGCGGGTCCTATATCGCGCGACGCCGCTTCCGGCGTGGCGCGCCACCGCCGGCTCGCCGGCCCCTTCTATTCTCCGAGATGCGTGTCCTGCTTGTCACGGCCGGCTCCCACGGCGACGTCAACCCGTTCATCGCCATCGGACGCTCGCTCGTCGAACGGGGGCATCAAGCCGTCCTGATGACCAACCCGTACTACCGGGGGCAGGTCGAGGAAGCCGGCCTGGGCTTCATCGGGGTCGGTGAGCACGTGGACCTCAAGAAGGTCCACGAGACCATCCCCGACCTCATGCACGAGCGCAAGGGCGCCAAAGTCGTCCTCGACCTGCTGGTCGGAAAGTTCGCCACCGAGTCCTTCCGGGCGGCCCGCGAACAGCTCGAAGCACGCTCGTTCGACGCCGTCGTCCACCACCACATCGCTCTCGGTGCCGCGTGGGCCGCCGAACAAGCACGCGTGCCCAGCGCGGTCGTCGTGCTCGCTCCGATGATGTGGTTGAGCAGGGGCGACCTCTTCACGCCGCAGTCCTGGTCACCCGTCTATCCCGGCAAGCTCACGCTCTGGCTCCTGCACGCGATCAAAGGCCCCATGCTCGGATGGTTCATGGACCCGATCATCCACAAAGCCCGCCGCGAAGTCGGCTTGGCGAAAGCCAAACGCGAATACCTCCGCATCACCCGCGGCGGCACCATCAATCTGGGCATGTGGTCCCCCGTGCTCCGCCCGCCCCTCGCGGACGACCCGCCGCAAAGCGTCATCTGCGGCTTCCCGTGGCACGACCGCCACGGCGAACAGGAGACCGCCGACGAACGCCTCGAAGCCTTCCTCGCCCAGGGCGAACCTCCGATCCTCTTCACGCTCGGCACCGCCGCCGTCCACGTCGCGGGCGATTTCTACGAGCACGCCGCCGAAGCGTGCCGCATCCTCGGGCGTCGCGGCTTGCTCCTCGTCGGCCCCGGCCGCCCCGCGCCCGGAAACCTCCCCGCCGGCTCGCTCGCGGTCGAGTACGCCCGCTTCTCCGCCGTGATGCCCCGCTGCGCCGTGAACGTCCACCACGGCGGGATCGGAAGCACCGGCCAAGCCCTCCGCGCCGGCCGCCCGACGGTCGTCATCCCCCACGCCCACGACCAGTTCGACAACGCCGCCCGCCTCAAGCGCCTTGGCGTCTCCGAAACCCTCCCGCGCCCGAAAGTGACCGCCGCCCGCTTGGCTTCCGCCATCCGCTCCATGCTCGAAAGCCAGGCCGCTTCGCCAAACGCCCATCGGCTGACAAACCTGATGAAATCCGAACATGGAGCCGACCGAGCGGCCTCAGAGATCGAGAAACTCGCACCTCGACCATCGCAATTCGAAAGTTAACCTTGACAAATCAAAAGTAGCGGTTATGTTTTGTTCAACATGGCCGTCGATTTGTCAAACTCGTCGCCTCTCGAAAGCCACCCCCTCCGGGCCCTCCCGAGGGAGGATCTGGACCTGATCGTGGAGCTGGTGCTGCGGTCGGGGTCGCTCAAAGAGTTGGCGACGGTGTACGGGGTGAGCTATCCGACGATCCGGCTGCGGCTGGATCGCGTGATCGAGCGGCTTCAAGCGGCGGTTGAGGGGAAGAAGCAGGACCCGCTGAGTGATCTGCTCGCGACGCTTGTCGAGCGCGGCGAAATGTCGGTCTCGGCGGCGCGGGTCGTGCGTGACGCCGCTCGCAAGCACCTGCACGGTTCTCCGATCGTCGCGTCATCAAGCACACCCATCGCCGACGCTTCGGAGCGCGGCGGCATTCCCCCGTTCATCTCTTCGCAAGGAGTGGTCTCATGAGCGCATGGTTCACGATTCACGAAGCCAATCACATCGCGGGCGTCATGGGCGGCTTGATCGGTGCGCTCGCGGGCGGGGTGGGCGGGCCGATGATGGGCATCCTCGCCCCCAAGGGCAAAGCCAAGGGGCTCGTCGTCGGATTCCAGCTTTTCTGGATCGCGGTCGGCGTCGGGCTTCTGATCACGGGCGTGGTTGCGCTGATGCTCGGGCAGCCCGGGTATGTGGGCCATCCGTTCCTGCTGGTCGGGTTCATCACGACAGCCGTGGTCGGCGGGCTTTTCCCTGTGACGCTGCTGCGGTACCGCGAAGCCGAGAAGCGCAAGCTTGACGCCGAAGAGTTCCGACGCGGCTGATCGCGAAGCTCACGGGGCCGGGTGTTCGGGTGCGACACCCTCGAGCACGCGCCACACATCGCGGACGACCCAACTCATGTTCTCGTGGGCCTTCGCAGTCGCGGCACCGATGTGGGGCATGAGGTGCGCGTTCTTGAGGCCGAGCAGGGGGTTGTCCGAAGCGATCGGCTCGGGCTCATGGACGTCGAGAATGGCCGAAGCCGAGGGGTTCGCGGCGAGGTACCTGGCGAGCGCGGCGTGGTCGACGACCATGCCGCGGCTCGCGTTCACGAAGACCGCGTCGGGCTTCATGCGGCCGAACTGCGCCTCGGCGAGGAGGTTCCGGTTGGAAGCTCTGCCGTCGACGTGGATGGTGAGAGCGTCGCTCTCGGTGAGCAGCTTCTCGAACGAGACCGGCCGAGCGCCGAATCGCGAGCTCTCGGGGATGTCGCGCAGGTCGTGATAAAGCACCGTCATGCCGAACGCCGCGCCGACGCGAGCGACGCGGCTTCCGACGCGGCCGAAGCCCAGGATGCCGAGCGTCATGGTTTCGAGCTGTCGGCGGCCCAGAAGCTCCTTACGGAGGTTGGCCCACGCGGCCGCGTCCAATGGCTTGTCGAGGAAAAGCCTCGGGCGGATCGCATCGAGCAGGACGGCGAAGACGAGCTCGACGACGGCGGAGGAATTGGCGTCGGGCGTGTAGACGACCTGCACGCCGCGAGCCCGGCAGGCTTGCACATCGATGTTGTCCAAGCCGACACCCGCTCTGGCGACGACCTTCAGCTTGGGCGCGTGCGCGAGAAGATCGGCGTCAACCTTGGTGTAGGTGCGGACGACGAGGCCCTGGGCCGCGGGAAGAGCAGCGCGAAGGCGCGCGGCTTCCGCGAAGGGGATCTCGGAGAGGTTCACGCGCTGCGCGAGCCAATCCGCGGCTTGGGTATCGAGGTGCTCGGTCTGGATCACGACGGGCTTGTCGGCCATGGCGCAGCATAGCGCTTTGCCGCGGTCCGACCGCGCTCGCGATCAGGGAACGAGCTTGACAACGCTGACGGGATCCATGAGCATGGTGTAGACGAGCGCGACATCATCGTCGAGCATGCGGACGCAGCCCATGCTCTTGCTCTGGCCGATGGAGTCGGGCTCGATGGTGCCGTGGATGCCGAAACCCTTGAACTTCGCGGCTTCGCCCTTGCCCTCGATGCCGACCCAGCGTTCGCCGATGGGGTTCTTTGGG
>JBIKTT010000301.1:0-4067 GCA_044347925.1 Phycisphaerales bacterium | reverse complement strand
AGCAGGCAGAGCAGCCGCAGGGCCCGTTTCATCGGGACAAGCCTAGGAGGTCGGAAGCGGTCTGCTTGATCTGGTCCCAGACCGCGTCGATGTGGGCTTGCTCGGTCGCGGGGGCGCCGACGGCGAGGCGGAGGATGAGCGTCTTGGCGGGTTTGCCGGGGCTCACCGGCCGGCTCGGCACCACCGTGTGGATGAGAAACGCCCGGCCCGAAGCGTTGATGGTGTCGACCAGCGTGCGGTTGAGCTCGTCGGACCCCCTGAGGCGGAAGCAGACGAGGTTGACGGTGCGAGGAGCGACGATCTCGAACCGGTCGTCGGCCCGGACGAGAGCTTCGAAGTGGGAGGCGAGGCCGACCGTCCGGCGGATGTGGGCTTGGAGGCCTTCCACGCCGAAAGCCCGGATGACGAACCAGAGCTTGAGGGCGCGGAAGCGGCGGCCCAAGGGGATCTGCCAGTCGCGGTAGTCGATCACGGCTCCGGAGTCCGAAGCTTGGTTCCGCAGGTAGTCGGGCGTGATCGAGAGGGCGTCGATCAGCGGGCGGCGGTCCTTGACGTAGAAGCAGTCGCAGTCGAAGTTCGTCAGCAGCCACTTGTGCGGGTTAAAGCAGAAGGAATCGGCGTCCTCCACGCCCTTGAGCATGCCACGGAACTCGGGGCAGACGGCGGCGGCCCCGGCGTGGGCGGCGTCGACGTGGAGCCAGGGCTTGGGCCGGTCGGAAGCGGCGAAGACCCGGTCGAGCACGGCGGCGATTCCGCCAATGGGGTCCATGGCGGTGGTGGCGGTCGTGCCGACGTTCGCGCACACGAAGCAAGGAACAAGCCCGGCGGCGAGATCCTCGCGGAGGGCGGCTTCGAGGAGGTCGGTCCGCATCGCGTAGGCGTCGTCGACGTCGATGAGGCGGACGTGACGGGTGTCGGCGGCGCTGTCGGCGATGCCGGCGATCATGGCCGCTTTCACGATGGAGGAGTGAGCCTGCGTGGAGGCGTAGACGGTGTATTCGGGACGGGGGGGGGGGGGCGGGCCGGGTGTGCTCATCGCCCGCCGTGCTCGGTCCCTCGCCGCGACCATGGCCGAGAGCGTGGCTTCGCTGGCGGTGCCTTGAATGACGCCTCCCCCCGACGCTTTGCCCGCCGGCTCCTCTTTGGCCCTTTGGCCATTTGGCGTTTTGGACGTTTGCCCCTCGCCCCGGCTGTCAAAGCACGCGGGCAAGCCGAGCATCTCGCGGAGCCAGTCGAGCACGCGGGTCTCGATCTCGGTGCACGCGGGACTGGTGAGCCAGAGCATCCCCTGCACGCCAAGGCCGGCGGAGAGCAGCTCGCCGACAATGGCGGGCGTGGAGATGTTGGCCGGGAAGTACGCGAAGAAGCCCGGGTGCTGCCAGTGCGTGAGGCCGGGGACGACGATGGCGTCCAGATCCGCCCGCACCCCCGCCCAGAACGCTTCGCCTGTGCCCGATCCGGCCTGCGGCGGGTGCGGGGGGAGCTTGGCCAGCACCTCGCCGGGCTTGGCTTGGGAGAGGACGGGGAGCGCGGAAAGGCGGTCCCAATAGGACTCGATCCAGCGGGCCATGGCGGAGACAGATTCGAGAAAGTGAGGATCGCTTGCGGACGGTCCGGTCATGACCGAGGGTACGGAGACGACCGCCCGCGGTTTGCGGGCGGTCGCCAGGTGCTCGATTGCGATGCGGGATGTGGCGGACTGGCCGCCAGGTTCACTTCTTGCCGGCTTTGAGCGTGTTGAGGGCGTTCACAATCTCGGCGGGTTCGGCACGCTTGTGGTAGTCGGCGTCGACGAAGGCGTAGGCGATGCTCCCGGAGGTGTCGACGATGTACGTCGCGGCGAGGGGGAGTTCGGCGGAGCTGGTGCCGTTGACCTTGGAAAGCTGGACGCCGTTCTCAAGGATGGTGGCGACGGGCTCGGAGACTTTGTACGCGATGCCGTACGCCTTGGCGACCTTGTTGTCGGTGTCGGAGAGCGCATCCATGGTGAGGGAGGCTTTCTTGGTGAGGCCCATGGTGGCTTCGACGGTTTGGGGGGAGAGGGCGACCATGCGAGCGCCGGCGGCTTTGATCTCGGGCATCGCGTCCTGGTAAGCACGGAGCTGGACATCGCAGAAGGGGCACCAGGCGCCGCGGTACCACGTCAGGACGACAGGACCCTCGGCGAGCATGGACTTGAGGGAGACCATCTTGCCGGAGGCGTCGGCGAGCTCGAAGTCCGGGGCTTTGTCGCCGACCTTGAGGGCGGTGGCGAGGACGCCGGAAGCGGCGATGTCCTTGATGCCCTTGTCAAAGGTCTCGTTCATCGCGGCGGACATTTTGGAAGCCAGTTCGGTGCCCTTGGCGTCGAGCTTGTCCTTGAGCGCGGTGGATTTGGGGGTGCGGGGGGATTCGCCGGAGACGCCAAGCCACTTGGCGTCGGCTTTGGTGGCTTCGGCATTGTGGTCGCCCTTGGACCACTTGGCTTTGGTGTCGGCGAAGAAGCCGTTGTAGAAGAGGAAGAGGCGTCCGCCCTTGACGATGAAGGACTTGGGGTCGACCTCGACCTTTTCGCCGTCGAGCATCGCCCAGGCGCACCAGCCGCCGTACGCGGGCTCGAACTTGTCGGGGTTGGCGTCAAAGCGGGCTTTGTTCTCGGCGGAAGCAAAGCGGTAGACCGCGCCCTTGTGGTCGGAGGTGATGGAAGCGAGGCCCTCCTTCGCGGTGCCGCCGGCTTCGGGGAAGTACGCGACCGGGTCGTACCCCTGGATGGCGAGGCGGTCCTTGGCGGCGAGGTTCCACTGCGCGGTGGCGCGGATGGGCTCGGGCTTGGCCGGAGCGGGGCTTGCCGGCGCGGTGGGGGTCGCTGGTTGCTGGGCCGAACCCGCGGACTGGGCGAGCAGAGCGGGCGTCAGAGTGGAAACGGCGATCAGGGCGAGGAGGGCGGTGCGGTTCATGACGGTGTTCCTTGGGGTGTGCGTTCCACCCGTTTGATGGCGCTTTGTCGCCGCGGGTTACACGATCCGAGAGACGATGTGGGTACCATGCCGCCTATGACCAAGCGCCAGGCAAGCTCAAAACGTTCCGCCGCACTCGTGGGCGTCATCATGGGCTCGAAGTCGGATTGGGAGACGATGCGTCACGCGTCGGAAACGCTCGAAGCCCTGGGTGTGCCGCACGAGTGCCTCGTGGTGTCGGCCCACCGGACGCCGGAGTGGATGGTGGAGTATGCGAAGGGCGCGGAGGGGCGCGGGCTTGAGGTGATCATCGCGGGGGCGGGGGGCGCGGCGCACCTGCCGGGGATGACGGCGAGCCTGACGGTGCTTCCGGTGCTCGGTGTGCCGGTGGTGTCCGAGTCGCGGCGCGACAGCGTGAACGGGTTGGACAGCTTGCTTTCGATCGTGTCGATGCCGGGCGGTGTGCCGGTGGGGACGCTCGCGCCCGGAAAGGCGGGAGCGATCAACGCGGGGCTTCTGGCGGCTTCGATCGTGTCGGGGAGCAGGCCGGAGGTTCGCGAGCGGCTTCGAGCGTGGCGCGAAACGCAGACGCAATCGGTCCTCGCGGACCGGGATCCGCGGCCGAAACAGGCAAAGCCCTCGAAGGCTCGGTGACGGGAAAGAGCAAGCATGAACATCGGCGTTCTCGGCGGCGGACAACTCGGGCAGATGCTGGCGCTGGCGGGGATTCCGCTCGGGCACCGGTTTGTCTTTCTGGACCCGTCGCCCGACGCTCCTGCGGCGGCGGTGGGGAGGGTCGTGATCGGGGCGTACGACGATCCCGCGGCGCTCAAGGAGTTTCTGGCGTCGGTCGACGTGGTCACGTTTGAGTTCGAGAACGTGCCGGCCGGGGCGCTCGAGAAGATCCAAGCGATGGCGAGCGTGCCCGTCCGGCCGGGCGTGCAGGCGCTCCGAACCGGGCAGGATCGCTTGTTTGAGAAGACACTTTTCCGCGAGGTCGGGCTTGCGGTGCCGGAGTTCGCGTGCGCATCTTCCGCGGCCGAGCTTCGCGAGGCGGTGGCGAAGGTTGGCGTGCCGTGCGTGGTCAAGTCCAGGCGCATGGGGTATGACGGCAAGGGGCAAGCGGTGCTT
>JBIKTT010000300.1:0-4079 GCA_044347925.1 Phycisphaerales bacterium | reverse complement strand
GCTCACGATGCACCAGTACGCACCCGCGTCCGCAGGCTTGATGTCCGTGAGCGTGACCGTGTCGCCGTCGGCCCCGTCGATCACCACTCCCTCGTGGAACCACTGGAAGTTCAGCGGACCGTTCGACCCGTCGCTGTCCGCCCGAATCTGGAACTCGACCTCCCCATACACCAAAGCCTCGCCGCCCGCCGGCTGATCGATGATCCACGGCGCACCCTGCTGGCAGTCGATCGTCGAAAGCGACACCGAATTCATCACCATCCCCGCGTACGAACCCACGCGGTGCTGCCCGTTCACGACGCTGTCGCGGTACACCTCGTAGTTGATCACCGCGCTGAACGTCCCCGCCTCGACCTCAAGCTGGTCGAACACCACGAACTGACCCGGATACAGCAACCGCGGCGTCAGATCGACATCCTCGGAGTTCACCACCAGCGGGTCGTTCCGCATCAACTCCTCAAGCGTCACCTGGTAGCTCACGTTCGTCACACTCCGCTTGATCCACATCCGACGGTTCCACGGGTCCAGATTCGTCACCGTCTCCGTCAGAACCCGATCCCCCTCGCCGTTGGTGCCCGCTTCGGTCACGATCTTCGGCTGAAGCGGGTTTGAGTTCTGCCCCGCCGGCTGCCCCATCACCTTCCACTGGTACGACGGCGTCGGGTCCGCGTTGAAGTTCCGAAGCGAGATCCCGTAATGCTCGATGCTCCCCGGAAGCGTCGCCCGCCGCGGCCTCGCATACGTCACCCGCGTCCCCCCGGGAATCGCCGTGATCGTCGGAGACCCGTAGTTCGGGTTGCAGTACGTGTGGTACACATCCTCCGGCCTCGGCCCGTGAAGCTCGATCTCGAATTCATCACAGTCGTCGTCCGTCTCGTTCGGCACGTCGAAGTTCGACAGCCCCCCGTAGATCGTGACCTGCGCCGTCCCCACCGTGCCAAGCCCCGCCGCCGCAACGATCGCCGCGCACGCCGCCAGCCCGTCAAGTTTCAGAAGTCCAAGCATCACAGTGCCTCCCTCGAAGCCGATCCGCCCCGCAAGCACGCCGGAAGCACACCTTCCGCGGCCCGCTCAAAGCGGACGACCGATCGATGAAGCACACTACCCCCCGCACGATCGCCGGCAAAGCGGGGAAACCCGGAGTTCCGCCCCGGCACCTGCGAGGGTTTCCCCTACACGACCACCCCGCTCAACCCCGCTCACCCGAAAGCAGCCCCATCTCAATCGCCATCCGCACCAGATCCGCCCGCTCCTTCAGCCCAAGCTTCTTCATCAGCCGCGCCCGATACGACTCCACCGTCTTCACGCTCAGCGCCAGCCGATCCCCGATCTGCTGATTCGTGTACCCGTTCGCCACCGCCTGCAGCACCTCACGCTCGCGCTCGCTCAGCGTGTCCGCCGGGATCGTCGTCTTCGCTTTGGGCGAAAGCACGCTGTCAAGCGTCGACTGCTTCCCGCAGTCGATGAACACCCTCCCCCTCGAAACCGCCCGAATCGCGGCGATCAGCTCCGTGTCCGCCGCGCTCTTCACCACGTACCCGGACGCTCCCATCGCCACCGCCGTCCGCACGTACGCCGGATCGTCGTGCATCGTCACGATCACGATCCGACTCGAAGGCGACACCGCCCGAAGCCGCTCGACCGACGCCACTCCCGAAGCCCCGGGCATCGACAGATCAAGCGTGATGATGTCCGGCGCAAGCTTCGGCACCGCTTCGATCGCCTCGTGAAGCGTCCCCGCCTCCCCCATCACCTTCATGTCGTGCTGACCGTCCACAAGCATCCGAAGCCCGCTCCGAAGCAGCGCATGGTCATCCACGATCATCACACGAATGGGATTGCTCACGGCTTGCTCCCTTCCCCGCCGCCCCCCCGGCCCGTCACGACCACGCCCGGAATCGCAACCCGCACCGTCGTCCCCTCCCCGCGGACCGAACGCACCGTCGCTTCACCACCCAGCGACAGCGCCCGCTCACGAATGCCCGTCAGCCCGAGCCCCGATCCGCTCCCGGTAGCCGACGCTTCCAGCCCTCGGCCATCGTCACGAACCTCAAGCGTGAGGACCTCGTCCGTCAGCATGAGCCTGATCTCCGCACGCGTCGCTTCCGCATGCTTGACCACGTTCGTGCACGCTTCCTGCGCAATCCGATACACCGAGATCTCGATGTCCGGCTCAAACCGCACCCCCGCATCCACGTTCGTGTTCACCTCGAACTTCGCCGGCGAGGTGGACGACAGATCCTCGCACAGCCGCTCGACCGCCGCACGAAGCCCCAGCCCCTCAAGCACCCCGGGCCCCAGCCCGCGGGCAAGCCGCCGGACCGCTTCCACGCTCCGGGTCGTCATCGCACGCACTTCCCGCAGGCTCGAGCGAGCCGAGTCCAGATCCGTCGCCCGTTCGGCCGCGCTGATCCCCAGAAGCACCACCATCAGGTGCTGCCCCACGTCGTCGTGCAGGTCCCGCGCCAGCGACGCACGCTCCCGCTCCTGCGTGTGAATCACCCGGTAAAGCAGCAGCCCTCGCTCCTCAAAGAGCGCCCGAAGCGGCCGCACCACGATCATCCACAGGGCCGGCGCGATCACCGCCGTCAGCGTCGCCGCATCCACAAGCGACCTGAGAAAGTCGCCGCTCACAAGCCCCGGAAACGCCGTGAAGATCAGCATGATGCTGATCTCCACGCCGAACACCAGTCCGAGCACAAGCAGCAGCACACGCGTCGGCGACGGACCCGGACCGCCCACATGAATCTGCGTCTCAGTCATGCGTCACTGTCTGCGCCGCTCCGCCCGCCGGCCACTACGCCCTAGGGGCCTTACCGGCCCAGGGCCAGGAGCTGCTGGAACATCTCGTTGGTCGTGCTGATCACCCGCGTCGCGGCCGAGTAACCCGTCTGGGCCGTGATCAGCCCGATGAACTCCTGGCCGAGGTCGACGTTCGAGGTCTCAAGCGCCCCGCCGATCACCTGACCCGCCGAAAGCGTGCCCGGTTCGTTCACCATCGCCGAGCCGCTGTTGCCGCTCACCGTGAACATGTTGCTCCCCATGTCGACCAGACCCTCGGGGTTCGTGAACGTCGCAAGCGGGACCTGCCCCAGCGTCCGCGACAGCCCGTTGCTGAACGTGCCGATGATCATCCCGTCCGGTGCAACGCCAAACCCGCGGAGCGTCCCGATCGGAGAACCGTCCGCACGGCCCGTCAGCGTCGAACGCTGATCCGCAAGCGACCGCACCAAGTCCTGATCGTCCGCGAAGCGGATGTCGATCGCAAGCGGCGAACCCGCGCCCGCCAGCGTGCGATCGATGCTCGCACTCATCGACGAGCCCGGCACAAACTGGCCGTCGGAATCAAAGCTCACCGTGCCGGAGCCCACGATCGGGCTCACATCGTCATCGTCGAGGCACTCCGCCTGCCACGACCATGTCGTGCCGCCCGTCGCGTTGATCGACTGCATCACCAGGTTCAGATCCATGTTGATCGGAGTACCCAGAGAGTCGTACACGACCAGCGTCGTTCGCACGCTCTCCCCGTCCGCCGTCGCCGTCTTCGTGCTCGCGAACGCCGACCCCAACTGGGACCCGCCCGCCGTCAGCCGCGTGATGTTGCCCGCGCCCATCACGATGTCGTTCGTCGTGCCCACGTTACCGACGATATTGATGTTGCCCGTCGCGTCGATCGTCACGCCCGACGTCGAACCGTCGGGGTTCACCACGCCCGACGTGATGCCGAGCGTCGTCTCGATGAACGTCATGACATCCTGGACCGTCGTGCCCGCCGCAACCGTCATCGTCGCGTCCGGGATCAGCCGCCCGCCCTTGGTCGCCCCGGTGATCCGAATCTGCTGCCCCGCCGTGTAGAACGCGGTGCCGCTGCCCGGAAGCGCGGGATCCTCGATGTTCGTCAGAAGCGAACCCGCCGCCGCGAAACCGCCGCCCACCAGCAGCAGCCCCGAAGTGCTCGTGCCCGAAAGCGTCAGCTCCGCCCCGGTCGTCGGCAGCGAGCCGTTCGCCCGAAGATTGCCCGAGAACGTCGCCACCCGCGACTGCTCCGCGATGGTCATCTGCCCGATCGGAATGTTCAC
>JBIKTT010000299.1:0-4086 GCA_044347925.1 Phycisphaerales bacterium | reverse complement strand
TCCTCCGCTTCGACGCTGGTGCCGTCGGGAGCGGTGATCCGGATCACGCCGCCCGTCGCGCGGATGACGAGCGGTGCGGCTTCCTCGGCGGTGAAGAGCCGGTTCATCACCGGGACCGCGCCGAGCACCGGCACGGCGCGGAACTTCACGCCCTCAGCCGAAACGGCACCGAAAGCGGGTCCGACCGCGGAGAAGCCGGCCGGCTTCACGTCCGCGACGGGTCGGTCGGGAACCGCGTGCAGGGCTCCCACCTGAGGCTCGCCGTCGGCGGGGTTGCCCGTGTTCTTGACCTCGCGAAGCACCCATTCGATCTGCTCGTGCATGCGGCGGGGGGCCCGGATGAAGAGCTTGCGGTTGACCTCCGAAAGCGTCGCGATGTCGTTGCCGCCCTCGGCCCAGTTGCTCGGCTCGACGAGCGTCTGGATGGTCTTCTTGATCTGTTCGACGGTGCTGGCTTCCCCGCCGATGTCGATGTCGGGAACGGAGGTGAGGTCGTAGGTGACGAGCACGGACTCGGCTTTGTCGAACGCGGTCGCGGTCGAGAAGACCAGGCACCCGTCGATCACGCGGGTGTCGACGCCGCCTCCAGCCGGAAGCCCGCGAGCTTCGTTCAGGAGCCTGAGGGCCGAGGAGAGCTTCATCTCGGCGAAGTCGACGCCAAGCTGCGTCGTCGGCTCCACGGTGCCGATCGAACTCTGCGAGGGCAAAGCCTGAAGCTGTGTCCACGAAATCGCGACGGGCATCTTGGCCCGCTCGCCGACCTCGCGGATGAACTGCTCCCACGTGTCGCCGGCGCGGGCGGTGAAGCGCACGTCATCGAGGGCTTTGGTCGTCTCCCGTTTCGCCGGTTGGAAAGCCGAGGAAACCACGGGCTTCTTCTCGTTCGGCTCTCCGTCTTGCGGCGGGACCATGACGGCGGCGGTGATCCCGAGCGAAGCGGCGACAGCGAAACCTGCGGCGATACCCATGATGAGTCTCCTTCGTGGTGCGGAACGTGCGGACGACCATTGGCGGGCGAACGCGGACGCGTCGCCCAGTTCGGAAATCGCGGTATTGACGGCTTCCGCTTCGCGGACGCCCCCGAGCATCAGGTCCCGGACCCGCTGCGTCAGGTGGTCGCGAAGCTCATCGACGACCCCCTCGCGCTCGCGGGCCGGCCCGTCCAGCATCGGCATGAGCAGCGAAAGCCAGGACTCCACCGGATCCGCGTCGCGGGTCGGAACGGCCGTCGGGGCGGGATCGGCTTGGACGAGTCTGAGCGGGTTCATCGTTCGGCTCCCGGTTCACGCTCGCGAGCGGGCGCGATGAAGAGATCGATGATCGATCGCCACGCGCGGTGGGCTTCGACCTGCTTGGTGAGGCGTTTGCGACCTTTGGCGGAGAGCTTGTACCACTTGCGGCGGCGGCCCTCGCCGGCTTCGTCGTCTCGGCGGTCGGACTTGATCTCCTCCCACTCGGCGGCGATGAGCCCGTCGGCCTCCATGGCTTTGAGGATCGGATAAAGCACGCCGGGCGTGAGCCTGAGCTGCTCGTCGGACCTGCGGCTGACCTCCTTGCTGATGGCGTACCCGTACATGGGCCCGCTCTCAAGCAGGGAGAGGATGACGAGCTGGGCGTGGTCGTTGCCGGGGACTTTGGGCATGGTGCGGACCTTTCCATCGCCAATATATCGAAAGCCGATACGTCTGTCAATCGCAACGGTTGCGGCAGGCGGGATTTTTTTCTTAAGCGGGCCCGGCGGCCTGCAGCGGGCCCCCAAAGTGGCTTCCCGGCGGCGGCGGGGGTACCCTCCCCGCGATGAAGACCGCCCGAACGACCACGACCAACGACCACTGACCTCGCGGGCCAAGGCTGGCCCCGCGTTGACCGACCATTCCCAAGCCCAGCCGTTCAAACGGCTGGGCTTCTTTGTTTCCCGCCTCCCCATTTGGCCCTTTGGCCCTTTGACCATTTGGAAATTTCCCCCATGCCCACCATCACCCTCCCCGACGGCAAGACCAAGTCCTTTGACAAGCCCGTCTCCGGCCTTGAGGTCGCCGCTTCCATCGGCGCCGGCCTCGCCAAAGCCGCTCTCGCGATCAAGGTCGACGGCGAGACCCGTGACCTCTCGTACGTGATCGACAAGGACGCGAGCCTCTCGATCATCACCGCCGCCAAGCCCGGCCAGCCCACCAGCCCCGAAGCACTCACGCTCATGCGCCACTCCGCCGCCCACGTCATGGCCGAAGCCATCCAGGACGTCGCCGGCAAGGACATCCTCCTCGCCTACGGCCCCCCGACCGAGACCGGTTTCTTCTACGACATGTTCGTCCCCGAGGGGAAGAAGCTCTCGAGCGACATGTTCGACAAGATCAACGCCCGCATGGCGGAGATCATCAAGGAGGACCGGAAGTTCACGCGCGTGGACATGAACGCGAACGACGGAATGGGCGTTCTGCTGGGCGAATCGAACAAGTACAAACTCGACAACGCCAAACGTGCGATCGAGGCTCAGGGCTTCCAGTGCAGCTTCGGCTCGACCGACCTTGCCTCCTTCGGCAGCGCGACGGGTGGCTCGCTTTCGTTCTACTACACCGGCACGCCCAATCAGGATTGGTCCGACCTCTGCCGCGGTCCCCACGTCCCGTCCACCGGCCGCATCGGCGCCGCCGTCGTGACCTCCCTCGCGTCCGCCTATTGGCACGGCGATGAGAACTCCGACCGCCTCATCCGCGTCTACGGCACCGCCTTCGCCTCCCAAGCCGAGCTCGACCAGTACCTCAAGCAGAAGGAGGAAGCCGCCAAGCGCGACCACCGCGTCATCGGCAAAGCCCTCCGCTTGTTCCACATCGACGAGACCGTCGGCCAGGGCCTCATCCTCTGGACCCCCAAGGGCTCCATCATCCGCAAGGAGCTTCAGGCCTTCATCGGCGCCGAGCTCAAGAAGCAGGGGTACACCGAGGTCTTTACGCCGCACATCGGCTCGCTCGAGCTTTACAAGACCTCGGGCCACTTCCCGTACTACAAGGATTCGCAGTTCGCCCCGATCGTCGAGCGGAACGCGCTCGAAGCCCTGTGCACCTCCGGCTGCTCGTGCGCCGACATGATGCGCCGCGTCGAGGGTGTCTCGGCACGCCTCGCGTCCGGCCTCAACGAGCGGACCGGCCGCGAGACGATCACCAAAGACCGCATCCTCCCCGACGACCAGCTCGTCGAGGGGTTCATGCTCAAGCCGATGAACTGCCCGCACCACGCGAAGATCTTCGGCTCCGCTCCGCACAGCTACCGCGACATGCCCGTGCGCCTCGCCGAGTTCGGCACGGTCTACCGCTGGGAGCAGTCGGGCGAGCTCAACGGCATGACCCGCGTCCGCGGCTTTACGCAGGACGACGCTCACCTCTTCTGCACCGAGGACCAGATCCCGGCGGAGATCCAGGGGTGCCTGTCGCTCGTCAAGATCATCTTCAACATCCTGGGGATGAAGGATTACCGCGTCCGCGTCGGCCTCCGCGACCCCGACAGCAACAAGTACACCGGTAGCGCCGACAGTTGGGACAAAGCCGAAGCCGCCTGCCGCGACGCCGCCCGCTCCCTCGGCGTCCCCTTCAGCGAAGAGCCCGGCGAAGCCGCGTTCTACGGCCCCAAGATCGACTTTGTCGTCAAGGACGTCATCGGCCGCGAGTGGCAGCTCGGCACGGTGCAGGTCGATTACCAGATGGGCAACCGCTTTGACCTGTCGTACATCGGCCCGGACAACACGCCGCACCGGCCGGTGGTGATCCACCGCGCCCCCTTTGGCAGCATGGAGCGGTTCTGCGGCGTGCTGATCGAGCACTTCGCCGGCGCGTTCCCGACGTGGCTCAGCCCCGAGCAGGTCCGCGTGCTTCCGATCAGCGAGAAGAGCGCGGAGTACGCGGAGAAGGTGGCGGCGGCTTTGCGAGCGGCGGACGTGCGCGTGAGCGTCGACACCGGCAACGACCGCATCCAAGCCAAGGTGAAGGTCGCGGCGGATGAAAAGGTCCCGTACATGCTCATCGTCGGCCCCCGCGACGCGGAAAGCGGCACGGTCAGCGTGCGTGCCCGCGGCATCGAGAAGGACCTGGGAGC
>JBIKTT010000298.1:0-4097 GCA_044347925.1 Phycisphaerales bacterium | reverse complement strand
TCATTCACCTCGGTCGCGCGGAAAATCGACGTCCCCGGCAGCTTGCCGAGATTCACGACCCCCGACGACGTCCACATCGCCCCCGACCGATCCGCAAGCCATCCGACCAGGATCGAAGCGTCCCGGCTCATGCCGAGGCACTCGTTCGAACCTCCGTTGGTCTGATCCACATAGTCGAAACCGCCCGCTGCCGTCCATCGGAACGCGCCGTACTGCCAATGTTCCGCGACCAACGTCGAGCCATCCGCGCTCACGCCCGCCACGTTGCACCACGCTTCCTGACCGGCTTGCTCAGGAACAAGCATCCCGGTCGCTTGCGACCAGTAGAACGCCATCGCAACGTTCGCTTGGTCGTAGCTGAGCGCCCCCACGATCACGCTTCCATCGTGGTTGGTCCCCAGACCCAACCCATAATCACCGCGTGCGATCGGAATCGTGACGAAGGAGTTGGCGCTCGTCCAGTAGAAAGGCACCTGGTCGGTGTACGGGAATGTCTGGGTGTACCCCACGATCACCCTGCCGTCGCCGGAAATGCCGGTCGCGACGGATCCGACGCCCGCGGCCGTGCCGATGTCCTCGCGGCCCCCGCCGCGCGTCCACCGGTAGGCCGAATAGGCCAGGTCCTCATGCACCGTTCCCACCACGACGCGACCATCCGCGGAAATCCCCGCAACATTCGTCATCCGCGTCACAGGCTCACCGGCCGATCGCACCGTATGAAACTGCCCCAAAGCGGCCGAAGCAAGAAACGGCGAGAAGAAGATCAGACCGAGCGCATGTGATCGCATGGAGGTTTCCTTTCCCAGAGTCCTCGCCAGCCTACCACATGCACGTTAGAAGTTCAACCCCCCCGTCTCGGCACCTTGCAGCTTCTTAACATCCGTTCTCAAATCCGAAAACAAAGTCGGTGTAATCAAAGAAATCCATAAACCCGTCCCCATTGAAGTCCGCGTCAGGATCGCCGGACTCAAACCCCTCGACGAAATCGAGATAGTCGAAGAAGTCGACAAAAGCATCACCGTTGTAATCCGGCGGGCAGTCGCCCGTACGGAGCTGGATCGACGTCGAATACCACGCCAGCGACGTCCCCGGCGCATCCACGAACCCCGCGCTGTCCGTCCGCTGCTGACCAAGGAAATAAAGCGTCGCGGTGAACCGGCGATTCAGCCGCATCGTGCCCGCCGGCACCGTGTGGCTCGTATCCCCCGCCCCCGGGAACCCGAGATACACCCGTGCCGTCGAGGGGAACGAATCAATCACCAGGTAGGTGATGTTCTCGTTGCCGCTGGACGTGAAGGAGTTGATCCTGAACGTGTAGTCGTTCGAGCTGTCGATCGCTTCATACTCCGCGACCTGCGATGGGTCGAACATCGGCACGGTGTCGGGAAAGTGAATCGGATCGGGCAACTCGACATCGCCGTCCTGATACCCGAGAGATCCACCGTCCACCAGCAGCGAGTACGTCCCGAGCGGAAACTCCGTGAACATCTCCGCCGGGTCGGTGAAGAGCGAGCCGCCCTGGAAGATCCCCGGGACCACCTCGATGCCCTCGTACGCGTTTCCGAGCGCAGACACCACGCTCGCGGTCGTCGCGTTGCCCGGCTGAGAATTCACACCCCAGAAGAACGAACAGGCGTAAAGGTCGACCTGCGAGCCCGTCTGCCTGTGATTGAACTGGTACCCCGCCGCGTACGACTCGACGTCGGCGTTCGTGGAAGCGGCAAACCCGGCCGTGAACGCGAGAAGCCCCGCGCAAGGAAGAAGACGAATCGACATGCGAAAATCCCTCCGATCGCGGACACCGCGATCCCCAAAGGTAGCATCGACACCCGCCCTATCTGCGCGTCCCGCCGGATTGTCGTAGACTTTCCGCTTATGAAAGCTCTTTCGCGTCGCTGCCTCGCCATGTTCACGCTCTCCGCCGGACTCGCCGCCGCGGGATGCTCCAAGATCCGCCTGATCGAGCAGTTTGACATGGGCCCCGTGACTCGCAACGGGCAAACCATGCCCGGCAAGTCCGAGGGCTACTTCTGGGTCGACCAGACCGACCAACCCACCGAGGGCAAGCAGTGGCGCAACGTCGACCCCGACACGCTGACGCCCGAGCAGAAGGACAAACTCCCACCGAAGCCCTGAACGCGCACCGACGGGTCCAAAGAAAGAGACGACCGCGCAAGCGGTCGCCCAAGGGGTCAAGCAAAGGGTTCAGGAATTGCCTCAGGCCTTGAAAGCCGACGCGACCTTCCGCAACGCGTCTTCCACGATCCGGAAGTGCTCATCCGTCAGGTCGTGGTGCATCGGCAGCGCGAAGACCTGCGTCGACAAGCGGTCCGCCACCGGGCAATCCTTCTTGTCCCACGCCGACAGCGCCGGCTGCTTGGGCAAGCTGCGGGGATAGTGCACGGCCGTCGGCACGCCCTCGGCGCCGAGAGCTTTGCAGAACTCATCGCGGCTGACGCGGAACTTGGCGGTGTCGAGCTTGGCGACGTACAGGTGGAACGCGGACTCGGCACCCGGCGTGGTCTTGGGAGCGATGAGGCCCGGAATGCTGTCGAGAATCGCGTCGAACCGCGCCGCGTTCTTCTGACGCTGCTTGGTCTGCGCGTCCAGACGATCAAGCTTGGAGCAGCCGATCGCCCCGGTGATGTCGTTCATCCGGTAGTTGTACCCGACGTGCTCGTGGAGGTACTTGTCAGTCTCGCCGTGGCTCCGCAGAAGCTTGATCGAACGAGCGAGCGCGTCATCGTTGCAGCTGATCGCGCCGCCCTCGCCGGTGCCGAGGTTCTTGGTGGCGTAGAACGAGTAGGTCACCGCGTCGCCGAAAGCACCGATGCCCTTGCCCTTCCACGTCGCCAGGTGGCTCTGGGCCGCATCGTAAACGACCTTCAAGCTGTGCTTGGCGGCCAGTGCCTGAACCGCGTCGATGTCGACGGGGCAGCCGTAGAGGTGGGTCGCCGCGATGCCGCGGGTCTTGCTCGTCACCTTCCGGGCCGCGTCGGCCATGTCGATCTGGAACGTCTCGGGAATCGCGTCCACGAACACCGGAACGCACCCGCGAGCGACGATCATGCTCACCGTCGCGATGTACGACCACGCGGGCACGAGAACCTCATCCCCGCGGTTGAAGAGCGGCTCATACGCGAGCTGAAGCGCGCACGTGCCGTTCGCACAGGTCATCATGTGCTTGGCCCCGGACATCGCGCCAAACCGCTGCTCGAGTTCTTCGCACTTCTTGGCGGCCCGGAGCATCCCGGACTTGAGGACCGCGAGGGCTTGCTCGATATCCGCCGGAGCCAGACCCGTCGACATGAACGGAACATTCGTCTTGCTCACGGGGGTGCCCCCGTGAATCGCGAGCGTGGAGACCGAGGGGGCCGAAGAGATCGTCGTCACGCGGAAATCCTCCTTGGGAGTGAGACGGAGGATAGCGCGCATCGCCCCTTCCCGCCGCCCGAACCCCCCGAATCAGGCCATCCCTAGGCCGCATTCGCCAAGGATCTCGGACCCAGTTTCCCCAGCTTCACAGATTCTCCTTGCAACCCGGAAAGCTCTCGGGTACACCATGAGAGTTCCGCCCGCGGGGAGGTTCGGTCGTGCGCTGCTCGCGCCCGGCCGAGATTGGCTCTGACTTCAGCACGCTTCGGCCATTCGCGTCAAGCGTTCAGGCATGCAGTGGTGTCGGGGCTGATGCTCTACCGGGTGTCGGCCCCGCTTGCCCCACGGGCGCATCCCCGCCTTGGCGGCCCCGTATCCTCGGGCGATGTCGCATCCGTCACCCCCGGCCCCCCACTCTCCCCACCGGCTCACGCTGGCCCACTCTCCCGATCCCGACGATGTGTTCATGTGGTGGCCCCTCACCGGCGTGATCATCCCCGATGGCGCAGGCTTTCGCCGCGTCAAGCCCCCCTGCCTGCCGGAACTCGCGGGTTCGCCGTTCGCGTTCGACCCGCTCCCCGCGGACATCGAGGTTCTCAATCGCCGCGCGCTGGACCTCTCGCAGCCGCAGCTTGATATCACCGCCCTCTCCGCTCGCACCTGGGCGGACGTGCGCGACCGCTACGACCTGACGCGATGCGGCGCGAGCTTTGGAGACGGCT
>JBIKTT010000297.1:0-4106 GCA_044347925.1 Phycisphaerales bacterium | reverse complement strand
ATCAAGAACGGCATGCCGGCGGCACTCCCGGGCACCCACCTCGGCTAGCCCCGCGGCGACGATCACACAACGCGCAAAATCTGCAGAGCGATCGCGGCGTACACGCCGGCGATCAGGTCGTCGATCAGGATGCCCCAACCCGCCGGGATCCGCTGTAAACCACGGGCCGGCCAGGGCTTGACGATGTCCATCAGGCGAAAGAGGATAAAGGCCCAGAAGACCGCGACCGTGACCTTCCACCAATCAGCTTCGGGCGCGAGCGGCAGGAAGCAAAGCGGGATGCACTGGCCGGCGGTCTCGTCGGCCACGGCTTCGGAAGGATCCTTGCCCCAGCGTGCCTCGGCACGATCCCCTTCGAGGATGCACGCGGCGCACCCGCCGAGGAAAAGCAGGCCGAGCGCGAGGTAGTAGAAGGATGGGCCCGCCGGATGGACCGAGATCGGCGACAAGCCCGCGACGAAAAGCACCATGACCAGAAGCACGGGCGGCAACGAACCCCAGGTTCCCGGGGCGGGCCGGAGGTGGCCGATTCCAAGCACGGTGATGAGCGTCAGAGGGTTCCGCATGGATCAAGCTCGGGCTGAAAACGCGGCCATCCCGCGCGTGATGTAAGGAATGCCGCTGACCACCGTGACCGCCACGGTCGCCCAAACCGCGACGGAGACGACCAGGCCGCCCCACCCCTGCGATGGATCGGTCAACGCCGGAACGATCAGCACCAGCGGAATCACCACCGACTGCACGATCATCTTGAGCTTGCCCGAAAACGACGCGGAGAAGTCCTTGCCCTCGGCTTCGAGGACCGCCCGGATCGAGGTGATGAGGAGCTCGCGGCCGAGGATGACGACGACCATCCAGGTCTCAACGCCCGTGATTTGGACGAGGCGGCCAGGAATTTCGAGCGTGAACTGCGGCCCGGCGAGCATGACGAACGCTCCCACGACCAGGATCTTGTCCGCGAAGGGGTCCATGATGCGCCCGAAACGTGTCACCGCACCCCACCGCCGGGCGAGATATCCGTCCAAAGCGTCCGTTCCGGCCGCGATCCCGAAACAGGCGGCCGCAAGCCAAAGCCGCCAGACCGGCGCTCCTCCCTCGCCGTCGGGCCCCCCCGTCCAGCCCGCAGGAGAGCGCCAAAGGGCAAGCTGCACGAAAAACACCAATGAAAGCGCGAGTCGTGAGAGGGTGATGGCGTTGGGAAGCCATCTCCTCCATCCAACGGCGACGGTGACCTGTCCCGCTCCTCTGCCAGCGCCGGACGGCGGCGACTGGGGCGCGCCGGGCGCATGAGCGTGGGAGGAGGGGTGAGGTTCGGTCATTGTGCCATCCTACCCGTGCCGGTGTCGCGATGTCCGGCCGGAGGGGCTTCGAAGGCGGGCCGGTTGAACCTGAGGTCCGCCCAAACTATCCTGTCGGCTCGTTTGGCGGTCCCGCAGGGGTGCGGGCCTGGAGTTTTGGGGAGGGGTATGGGGGAGACAGCTCGAGGCGTTTCCTTTGGATTCCATCATCAGCCCGATCCTCTTGCTCTCCTTGTGCGCCGTTGGTGCCATTGGTCTGTGCTTGGCACTTCCGAGACGGGGCAAGACCCCGCAGGTTGCCGGTGCGGCCGTCGCGGGCCTTGCGATCGGCGCGATCGTGATCGCTCTGACGCTCAAGAACCCCGATCACGCTCCCAACATCTATTACTACCTGTTCTCGGCGATCGCGCTGGGATCGGCTTTGCGGGTGATCACCCATCCAAAGCCCGTCTACGCGGCGTTGTACTTCATCCTGACGATCATCGCGACCGCGGGGTTGTACTTGATTCTCTCGGCGGAGTTCGTCTCCTTCGCGCTGATCATCGTGTACGCCGGGGCGATCCTGATCACGTACCTGTTCGTCATCATGCTGGCGAGCCAGTCTCCGGCGGAAGAGGACGACCGGGGCGAAGCGGATTACGACATCACGGCCCGCGAGCCGATCGCGGCTTCGGTGGTCGGATTCCTGCTTCTGGCGGGGCTTTCGAGCCTGGCTTTCCGGGGGACGAACTCGCTCCCGGCGACCACCGCGGCGGTGGCGGGGATGCACTCGACGCACAAGCTCTCCAAGCCTCGGGCCGAGCGGGAGATGGAAATCCTGACCGACATGCCCCGCCGGCTCAAAGCCGAGATGGTGGATGCGGGCGTGATTTCGGAACGGGATGAGATCGTCCTGAACGACAAGGGCGAGCCGATGTACGACGCTTCCGCCCACGCCGTGATGGTTCGTGGGGTGAGCCGCGACGGCATTCCGGCTTCGGAACGGGTCGTGCCGCTGCCTGAGAGCGTGTCGATCCGGAACGTGGAAGAAGTCGGGTTCAATCTGCTGGCCGAACACCCCGGGTCGATCGAGATCGCGGGCGTGATCCTGCTGATGGCGATGCTCGGAGCGGTTGTCCTGAGCCGCAAGCAGGTCGAGCTTGACGAAGAACTCAAGAAGCAGCAGGCCCGGCAGCTCGCCGGCGGCACCGCGGATGGACTTGGAGGTGCGGCGTGACGGGACTACTCGCGTTTGCGGACGCCGCCCATTCCGCGGGAAGCGCCGCGCCGGTGATGCACGAAGCCACGCTCGCCCACTACCTGTTCGTGGCGATCGCGATGTTCGTGATCGGCGTGGTGGGATTCCTGACGCGTCGCAACCTGATCATCATGTTCCTGTGCACGGAGCTCATGTTCCTGGGCGCGGGGATCGCACTCATCGCCTTCGGCCGGTTCTGGCTTGACGCCACCGGACAGAGCTTTGTCATCTTCGTGATCACCGTGGCGGCCGCGGAAGCGGCGATGGCATTGGCGCTGGTGGTGCTGCTTTTCCGCAAGCGTGAAACGCTCTCGGCGGACGAGTGGCAGGAGCTCAAGGGCTGAACGTCTGAAGGTTGACCGAGGTTGGACAGAGGTTTCGCGCTGAACTTTCCGTCGGGGGAGACCACCCCGCTTCTGAAGCAAGGACCCCTCGTGACGATGATCGCCGACATTCTGACGAGCCTGACGCTCGCTTCCGCCGAAGGCGGCGCCGTGGACGCCGCCCGCGTCGAGCTGGCGAAGTACATCCCGCTGCTCCCGCTGCTTGGGTTCCTGGTCGCCGGAGCGTCGGCGTTCCTGAAGGTCAAGAACAAGCTTCCGGCGTTCTTCTCGGTCGCCTGCCTCGCGGGGTCGTTCGTCCTGACCCTGCTTGTCTTCATGGCATGGCCGGCGCCGACCGGGCACGGCCCGGGGCCGCATCAGATCGTCAAGCTCTTTGATTGGATCACGTTCAGCTACGGCGGAGCGGCGGACAAAGCTCCCAGCACCGACTTTATCGCGAACTTCGCTTTCTACATCGACTCCCTGACGCTGCTCTGGATGCTGTTCGTCACGGGGTTGGCGACGCTGATCGCCCTGTACGCCAGCGAGTACATGTCGCACGATGTGGGGATGGGGTACTGCCGGTTCTTCGCGGCTTTCAACCTCTTCGTGTTCAGCATGGCCTGTCTGGTGATGGGCGACAACCTCGTCCTGCTCTATCTGGGCTGGGAGGGTGTCGGTCTCTGCTCGTACCTGCTGATCGGGTACTTCTACAAGAAGCCCTCGGCGGTCGCGGCGGCCAAGAAAGCGTTCATCATGAACCGCATCGGTGACCTGGGCCTGGCCCTGGGCATCATGCTCACGTACGTGCACTTCGGGAGCGTCGAGTACGCGGTGATCTTCCAGAAAGCTGAGCCGTACCTCCGCATGCTGGAACTCGGCCGCTGGACCGAGATCCCGCTGATCGTGCAGGCGATCCCGCTGCTGCTGATGGTCGGTGCGTTCGGCAAGTCGGCCCAGCTTCCGCTTTACGTCTGGCTTCCGGACGCGATGGAAGGTCCGACGCCGGTTTCGGCCCTGATCCACGCGGCGACGATGGTGACCGCGGGCGTGTACCTGATCGCCCGGACGTACCCGCTGTTCCTCCTGAGCGAGTGGGCTCTGCCGATTGTCGCGATCGTGGGAGCTCTGACCGCGCTGGTCGCCGCCACGATCGGCATGGCTCAGTTCGACATCAAGCGGATCATGGCGTATTCGACCGTGTCGCAGCTTGGGTACATGTTCGCGGGCCTTGGCGTGCTTTCCTCG
>JBIKTT010000296.1:0-4113 GCA_044347925.1 Phycisphaerales bacterium | reverse complement strand
GTGGGCCTACGTGGTGGGGGAGAGGCGAAGGGCTTCGGCGTCGCGGTGGGTGGGGTTTCTGGGCGCACGCTCGGGGCTTTGGGGCTTGCGCTTCGGGACTGCTCTGTTTGCGGAGCAGGCTGAACGGCTGGACTGCTCGGACTGCTGCTCGGACCTCCCGGAGTGCCCGGCCTGTCCGGCAGGCCTTGTTCGGCGTGATCGGTCTTGCTCGGTCTTGCTCGGTCTTGCGATGGCGTCATCGGACTTCGCGATCGCTCGGTGAGTGCACGGGTCTGATGGTGGCGTTCACAACGGCCGCGGCTGCCTTCCGAAGCGTGGGGGCCTCTTCAAAGGCTAGAAGTTCCATTGCAAGCCGACGGTGGCGATGAACTCGGTGGCGTCTCCGCGATTGATGGCTTTCGTGTGGTCCCCGAGGAAGAGCACCGAAACACCCGCGTTCAGCGTCCAGGTGCCGAAGCGACCGGGCTCGCCGAGCGGGATCGATGCCTTCGCGCCAGCCTGCCCGAATCCGAACGTGTCGTCGCTGCCGGCGGCGTTCTCGTAGTAATCCGAGAGGCTGAAGCCCACCGACGCCGGGAAGGTGAGCGTGACCGGCGTCTTGCCAGCGTCGAACGAGAAGCCGGGCGCGATGCCGAGCTCCAGGTAGGTGCCGGTATCGAGGTCCGCGCTGTCGGAACCGTTGCTCCCGGTCTCGATCGCGAGCGTGGCGTAGGGCTTGAGCGCCCAGGCCTTGAGCCACTCCGAGTCGTCCAGTGCCAGCGTGAAGCCGAGTTCCTGCACGGCTTGAAAGGCGTCGCTCGGGCTGGTGAGGAACGTGTACGAAGTCGTAAGCGAGATCTTGCCGCTTGTCAGCGTGAAGCCCGCGTACACGTCGGACTCGTACCAGTCGTCGATCAGCCCTCCGGTCTGCGTGCCGGCGTTGGGGCCGACGCTATTCCATGTGCCGATGAATCCGTCGAGCTTGAAGTCGTCGTCGTTGACGAGGCGTGCTGTGAGCCGTGCCGCGGGTTGCACGATCAGGCCCTTGTCCTGCTGGCGGATGCCACGGTAGAAGTAGGCGTTGGTGAAGTCGAGGTTGAACTGGACGCTGATCGCCGGGTCAAGGGTTGGCGCTGGGTCCGTCGGCGACTCGGCCTCCGTCTGTGCAGCAGCCGAGGATGCGCCCGCACCGACAACAAGCACCGCCAAAATCCACGCAGAACTCTCGCTCATCTGAAGATCTCCTGTGCTTGCGCCGCAGATCGACGATTGACCGCGATGCGGCACGTCGCGATGACGAGAGAAGTCTGGCTTTGGGCGAGCCGATGTCGCTCAAGGCGGCATCAACGGGCGCGGCCGTTGCATCAATGCGGCATCAAGGCGTGGACCCCGCAGGTGGCTCGGCGGTGCGATGCGGGCTGTCTTTATGCCGCGCTTATGCGTGTGGGCGGAGCGTTTATGCCCGGCTGAGCGACAGCGGCCCGGTGTGCTGCGATGCTCATGCCGTGATCGATGTCCGCCACCGACTCGCGTCCCGTTTCGGGTGAATCCATGAACGATCTGATTCCTGTCTCCATCTTCATCGGGTGCTTGCTCGCCATGCTCGGGCTGGTCCGCGTGTGCGAGTGGCTTGGGCCTGCTTCCCCGACTCAGCGTCCTGACGCGGGTGGAGGGGGCGGGGCGAGGGCAGCGGCAGTTCGGCACGAGGAGGTCGCCCGATGACGCCGCAAACGGTCATTTACACGCTCGCCGCGATCGTTGCGGCGGTGCTCCTGGTCTACCTCCTGATCGCCCTTCTCAAGCCGGAGTGGTTCCAATGAACGGCACGCTGCAACTGGTGATCTACCTCGGAGTGCTCCTCGCTCTCGTGAAGCCGCTGGGGTGGTTCATGGCGCGTGTGCTCGAGGGGCGGGAGGGTGAGGCACCGCTCGGGCTCGGGCACGCTCTGGGTTGGCTGGAGCGAGGGATCTACAGACTCTGCGGCGTGAAGACCGAGCACGTAGGGGGCGAGCGGCGGCCGGTCGAGATGGGCTGGAAGCCGTACGCGGTCGGCATCCTCGTCTTCAACGCGATCGGGTTTGTTGCGGTGTACGTGATGCAGCGGCTTCAGGACGTGCTGCCTGCGAACCCGGCCGGGCTTGCCGCGGTAGAACCCAAGTCCGCGTTCAACACGGCGGTTTCCTTCGCGACCAACACGAATTGGCAGGGGTACGGCGGCGAGACGACGATGTCGTACCTGACGCAGATGCTGGGGCTTGGCGTGCAGAACTTCCTGTCCGCCGCAACGGGGATCGCGGTGCTCGCGGCGCTCATCCGCGGGCTGGCTCGCAAGTCCTCGGGCACCATCGGCAACTGCTGGGTGGATCTGACGCGGATCACGCTCTATATCCTGCTGCCGCTGTCAGCGATACTTGCGATCGCGCTCGTCAGCCAGGGCGTCGTGCAGACGTTCCGTGGCCCGCAAGAGACTGCGCTGACTGTGCCGCTGGCGACCTCCGACGACGCGGCGGTCACCACGCAGACCATCCCTCTCGGACCCGCCGCGTCGCAGATCGCGATCAAGCAGCTCGGCACCAATGGCGGCGGCTTCTTCAACGTGAACTCGGCGCATCCGCTGGAGAACCCGACGGCGCTGTCGAACTTCCTGCAGGTGCTGGCCATCTTGCTCATTCCCGCGGCTCTGTGCTGGACCTTCGGCGAGATGGTGCGCGATCGCCGCCAGGGCTGGGCCGTGCTCGCGGCGATGATGGTGATCTTCGTGCCGTTGCTGGGGGCGACGTATGCGCTCGAAGCGCAAGGGAGCCCGGCCGTGGCGGCGCTCGGCGTCGAAACCGGCGCGAACCTCGGCGAGCTCGGCGGCAACATGGAAGGCAAGGAAGCCCGCTTCGGCATCGCAAACTCCGCCCTCTGGGCCGCCGCGACGACCGCCGCGAGCAACGGCAGCGTGAACGCGATGCACGACTCGTTCACGCCGCTGGGCGGGCTCATCCCCATGTGGCTCATGCAACTGGGCGAGGTCGTCTTCGGCGGCGCTGGCTCGGGCCTCTACGGCATGCTCATGTTCGTCATCATCGCGGTCTTTGTCGCGGGGCTGATGGTCGGCCGCGCGCCGGAGTACCTGGGGAAGAAGATCGAGCCCTTCGAGATGAAGATGGCGATGCTCGTGGTGCTGGTGCCGTGCGCGCTCGTGCTGGTCGGCACCGCAGTGGCCGTGCTCATCCCCGAAGGGAACACCACCAGCAACCCCGGCCCGCACGGTTTCAGCCAGATTCTCTACGCCTTCAGCAGCGCGGGCAACAACAACGGCTCGGCGTTTGCGGGCCTCACGGCCAACACGCCCTTCTACAACATCGCGCTGGGCCTGGCGATGTGGTTCAGCCGCTTCTGGATCATTGTCCCCGTGCTCGCCGTCGCGGGCTCGCTGGCCGCGAAGCGTGTGAGCCCCACGACGAGCGGCACGCTCCCCACGCACACGCCGGTCTTCGTGCTGATGCTCGTGGCGGTCGTCGTCATCGTCGGCGCCCTGACGTTTGTGCCGGCACTGGCGCTGGGGCCGGTCGTGGAACAGCTGCAACTCCACGCGGCGGTGCCGCCGAAGTGATGATCGCGCGAGCGTGGCAACGCCTGCAAGTTCATTCGGTAGCCGAGATTCACAGTCCCCGTCCGCTCCGACCTCGACAGACCACGTTTTGCATCATGTCACGATGGCACGCCGATGGCTTTCTTGATGCGGAGAGGCAGCTCTGCGGCGGTGTAGAGCCCATCGGGGAAGCGGGTCGTGTTGCTGCCGTCGGGGTCGCTTTCTGCGGGGAGCGCATCGACGGTCGGCCGCGGGATCATGGGGCCGGAGAGCGACACACCGACCGCGATTCGGCACTTGCCCTCTCCCAGCAGCACAAGGTGGACTCGTGACGGGATGGTGTTGTCCCCGGCATCGGAGGGCTTGACCTCGCGGAACGGCGGAGTCCAAGCGTCGTACGTGATGAGCAGGTAACGATCCGGTTCAACGCGAAGTACGAGCGTGGAGTGCAGACTGTCGGGGTCCGCATCCCATGCCGCGTCGGCAGTCGCGGTTACCTCGGTCGCCAGGTTGGGCTTGCGGAACGTCACGCGATCCGGATCGATGTCGAGATA
>JBIKTT010000295.1:0-4114 GCA_044347925.1 Phycisphaerales bacterium | reverse complement strand
CCAAGCGTGGCAGCACTGGCGAGAGAACATGAGCAAGGAGGACGACTGGCTCAACGATGACGAACGTGACCCGCTCGTCGGTAAGCCGTTCGAACAGCCCGGCCAGCTCGCGCTCAACTGGGACCCCTCGTTCACCTACGGCACCGTCCACTGCTCGATCGTCACCGAGAAGAAGGACATCGCAAGCTGCACCAGCACCAGCGGCTTGTCGTGGAAGATCCCCGGCCGCGTCGGCGACTCGCCGATCGTCGGCGCGGGCAACTACTGCGACAACGACGTCGGCGCCGGCGGCTGCACCGGCCGCGGCGAGTCGTGCATCGCCAACCTCGCGGCCCACACCATCGTCATGATGATGGAACGCGGCCTCTCGCCCGCCGAAGCCGCGCTCGCGACGGCAAAGAAGGTCGCCGATCACACGAAGGAAAAGCGTCTTCGCGACGCCAAGGGCCGGCCGAACTTCAACGCTAGCTTTTACGCCCTCCGCAAGGACGGAGCCTGGGGCGGCGCCTGCCTCCACCCCGGCGGCAGCATGGCCGTCGCGGACTCGAAGGGTTCGCGCGTCGTCAAGCTTCCGGCGCTGTTTGGGGAGTAATGCGTTGAGAACGTGCCCCACCGCGCGAGCGTGGGGTCAGGCGAACGACAAAGACGCGGTCTCATGTCCAGCCCCCTCGCGTATTTCATCACATGGTCGTGCTACGCCCAGCGGCTTCACGGGGATGAGCGTGGCACGGTTGATCGTGACGCCAACCGCGTCGGTCACGCGTTCATCGTCGCGAACGCTGGTCGCGTTGAATACGAAGCAAGACGCCTCAAACACCCGCCGACGGTCCTCGACGATGCCATGAGACAATGCGTTGATCGGACCATTCGCGAGCACGCCGCATTCCGGGGTTGGAAACCGCTCGCCATCAACGTCCGGACGACGCATGTTCATCTGGTCGTTGCCAACGCATCTGACAAGAGGCCCGAAGACGTGATGGGCCAGTTCAAGTCGTGGTGTACGCGACGCCTTCGCGAAAGCGGATTGATCACTCCAGATCGGGAGGTGTGGGCGTTCCATGGCAGTACTCGATGGATCAACACGGAGTTATCGCTGGCGGCAGCGATGGACTACGTTCTGAATCAGCAGTGAGGACGGGGTCGCAGACCCCACGCTGGCGCGGTGGGGCACGTTGCCTCACATCCCCATCGGAATCGCCCCCGTCAGGTTCTCCGGGCCCTTCTCGGTGATGTGGATGTTGTCCTCGATCCGCACGCCGCCGATCCCGCTCGCAAGCAGCGTGTCAACCATCCCCCAGTTCACCGCGTCCTTGTGCTTGGTGCGGTTCTCCGCGTCGTTGAGCAACGGGCCGATGAAGTAGCACCCCGGCTCGACCGTGATCGTGTACCCCGCCGCCAGCGGGAAATCGCAGCGGATCGTGATCACGCCCGCCCGCTTGCTCGGCACACGCCCCGGCATCCGCCCGCTCGCGTCGCGCACGCCCAGGCCGATAAGATGGCCCAAACCGTGCGGGTAGAAGAGGCCCATCGCTCCGCTCTCGACCGCCGACGTCGCCGAGCCCTTGAGCACGCCCATCTGCACCAACCCCTCGGCCATGTCCACCGCCGCGCCCACGTGCACGTCGATCCACTCCGCTCCGATCACGCACCGGGCGATCGCCCGCTCGAACG
Source organism: Phycisphaerales bacterium (assembly GCA_044347925.1). Lineage (GTDB taxonomy): Bacteria > Planctomycetota > Phycisphaerae > Phycisphaerales > UBA1924 > UBA2396. The sequence goes on along the minus strand of JBIKTT010000295.1, from coordinate 2,443 downwards.
CGCGGTGCACCAGCGCGTGAAGCTCCTTGCGAGCCGCGTCCACCGGCCCGCACGCGAAGGTCCGCGTCACGTCCGAAGCGTACCGGTTCACCAACGCACCCGCATCGATCAGCACCAGGTCGCCCGGCTTCGCGGCCCGCTCCGTGGGGTCAAAGTGGAGCACCGCTCCGTTGCTCCCCACGCCCACGATCGTCCCGTACGCCGGGCCGTCGCCGTGGTGGCGGCCGAAAGCACACTCGATCTCGGCTTTGAGCAGACGTTCGGAAACGCACGCTCCCGAAGCCGCTTCGGCCAGCAGCGCCGCCACCCGCGCGTACGCCGGAGCGGTCGCGGCCACGGCCTGCTTCATGCGAGCGATCTCCGCGGCTTCCTTGGGCCGCCGCGCGTGCGTGAAGACCTCGCGCACCTCCTCGGTCCGCCTGGCTTCATGCTTGATCCCCGTGAGCGAAGACCCGAGCATGACCACCGGCCGCCCGCGCCGCGCCGCCATCCACGCGGCAAGCTCGGGGAGCGGGGTCCCCGGCACCTGCTCGCGGCCTTCCCAGACCCTCTGGCTCTGCGTCACCACCAGGACGAAGTCCGACCATCCGGACTTGTGCCCGTCCTTGGGGTCAAAAGCCACGACGCCGCCCTCGCACTCCGCGTCGGTGAGGTAGAAGTACTCCGCGTGCGAGATGAAGGGGTAGGTCTGGTCCTGTCCGCCGGGAATGCCGATGGGTTCGCCCGCTCCGACGAGCAGGATCTCATCCTTGAGGTCAAGGGCTTTGGCGATGCGTTCGCGGCGGGCGGCGAGGTCGAATTTCATAGGTCAGAGGGTAGCCCGCGGCGACCGGTCCACCCCTCCGATCCCCTCGAGTCAGCCGCGCCCCATCGGCAGATCGAACCGATCCCGCGTCCGGCAGTACGAAAGGCCGCCCATCCTGCCGATCGCGTCGAGTTTGGCAGAGTCCACATGGTGCCGCTCATTGACCAAGCCGTCCGCCGCGTGGATGTGCACGACGCGGCCGAGCACGATGTTGCCGCCCGAAGCGACCCCGGGATTGGTCCGGATGACCTGCATCGTGCGGCATTCAAAGCTCACGGGGCTTTGGGCCACGCGCGGAGGCTTGACCATCCGCGACGGCGCTCGCGTGACGCCCAGCGACCTGACCTCGGGCATGTCGAACTCGCTTTCGCCGTGCGGCAGGATCGTCGCGCACCACGCCATCGCCTGTCCGAGCGCATCGCTCACGATGTTGACGACGAACTCGCCGGTGCCTCCCTCGTCGGCGGGCTTGGCGTTGAGGAGCGAGTCCTTCTCCGATCCGTCGGGCTTGTTCGCGGGGCAGAACAGAAGCGTCATCGGATCGCTCCCCACGCCGCAGAAGAACGAGAAGGGCGCGAGATTATCCTTGCCCTCGGGGGACACCGTCGACACCCACGCGATCGGCCGCGGCACGATCGACCCGATCATCAGCTTGTACCGGTCCGCCTGCGTGATCGCTTCGGGATTGAATTCCATAAGCGATCGTAACGAGCCGCGAGCGTCAGCGACCGGCTCTCGCGAGCCGCGACCGAACCTAAGCCGGCGTGTTCACCAGATCGCTCTCAACCAGTCCGTCGCGCAGGCGAATCACCCGCCGACACCGGTCCGCCACGCCCGGGTCGTGCGTCACCATGATGATCGTCACGCCCTTCTCGTGCAGGTCGTCAAAGAGCGCCAGGATCTGCTGGCCCGTCTTGGAGTCGAGGTTCCCCGTCGGTTCGTCCGCGAGCAGAATCAGTGGGTCGGTCACCAGCGCCCGCGCGACCGCCACACGCTGCTGCTGACCGCCCGAAAGCTGCATCGGACGGTGGTCCATCCGGTCCTCCAGGCCCACCAGCGCAAGCGTCTTCTCCGCACGGGCGTTTCGTTCCTTCGGCGGCACACCCTGATAGAAAAGCGGCACGCCGACGTTCTCAAGCACCGTGTGCTGCATGATCAGATTGAACGACTGAAAGACGAACCCCACCGTCTTCCCGCGAAACCGCGAGAGTTCCTCATCGCCCATCGTCCGAACATCGCGGCCGCCGAGAAGGAACGTCCCGTCCGTCGGGCGATCCAGACAGCCCAGAAGCGTCAAAAGCGTCGACTTGCCCGAGCCGCTGGGCCCCATGATCGCGACGTAATCGCCCCGATGGACCACCACGTCCACGCCCCGCAGCGCCTCGGCCATGATCGAGCCGTCCGGCTTGTAGTACACCTTCCGCAAGCCGCGGATCTCCACCACCGGCGGAACGCTCGTGTCCGGGTCGCGGCGGGCTATCCTCGCTTTTTGCGGCGTTGCGGCGGAGGGAATGTCTTCGGCGGCGGTCGTCACGCGATGATCCTACCGGACCCGCGCCATGCGGATGCGAACCGACTCCTCGAACGCTCAAACCGGTGGGATGGTGATCAGTTCTGCTCGAGCTGCAAGCTCGCGAG
>JBIKTT010000294.1:0-4116 GCA_044347925.1 Phycisphaerales bacterium | reverse complement strand
ATCCTCCGGCATCACCCATCCCCGCATCGGCATCATCGGCCTGGGCAACATGGGGCGCACGCACCTGACCTCGTACCGCGCGGCGGGCGCGAACGTCGTCGCGGCCCTCGACCCGACCGGCGGCGGCGGCGCCGCCGGCAACCTTGGGATGAACACCACGCCGCTGGACCTCTCGGGCGTTCGGATCTTCCACGACGAAGCCGAGTTCTTCGCCCACGCCGGGGTCGACGCCGTCAGCATCTGCACACCCACCGACACGCACGTCGCCGTCGCCGAGCGCGCTCTCGCTCGCGGCATGCACGTCCTGGTTGAAAAGCCGGTCGCCCTCGCTTCGGCGGACATCCGCAAGCTTGATCAGGCGGCGAAAGCGTCGGGCAAGCACTGCATTCCGGCGATGGTGATGCGGTTCTGGCCCGGGTGGCCCTGGCTTCGCGACCGGATCCGCGACCAGCGGTTTGGCCCGCTCCGCACGCTGACGCTCGAACGCATCGGGAGCCGGCCGACGTGGAACGCGGCGTTCTACGCGGACGAGAAGCGGTCCGGCGGCGCGATGGTCGATCTGCACATCCACGACGCGGACTTCGTGTATTGGTGCTTCGGCAAGCCCGATTCGCTCGCCTCCTCCGGGTCGTCGAACCATGTCACGACGATCTACCGGGTCGGCGGGCCCGCCGGCCCGTCGGTGGTCGCGACCGGCGGCTGGGCTCAGCATCCGTCCTTCGGGTTCCGCATGAGGTACCTGGCGAACTTCGAGCGGGCGACCGTTGAGTTCGACCTCTCGAAAGCTCCGAATACCGTGACACTCAGCGACGAGAACGGGTCCAACCCGGTTGATGTCGGAACGACCGGTCCGTACGAGGTAGAGGTGCGTCATTTCCTCGCGGTGCTTGCCGGGGCGGAAGCCCCGCGGGCGTTGCTTGAGGATGCGGCGATGGTCGCGGACATTCTGGCGCTCGAACGCAAGAGCCTTGAGATTCGCGGCTGCGGACGGTGGAGCTAAATGCGGGGCTTTGTTGACCTGATTCTGGTCGAGACCGGCGGGGATTGGATTTCGGGCTTGCATTTGACGTACGCGATGAGCGCTGCCAAGCCAAGCAATGCCCCGATTCCCAGAAGGGCCCGCTGGAGCCAGATGTAGAACTTGACGCTGCCTCTGAACTCAACGACAGACGCGCCCGAGATATCGATGGCGCTCGCTTCGAAGGAATGAATGATGACCCCGGGCAAGCCGCCTGGCACGACGGTCCCCTCGAACGTTCCGGAAGCGTCGGTGAAGGACTCGAGTTCCCGGGATCCGACCTGAAGGAGCACGGATACCGGCATACCGGGCTTCCAGTCCGCGGATACCAGAGGGACAAACCCCTTGGTGACGTGACCCCTCATCGTCAGAGCCATCGCGATGTCCGGCTGGAGGTGCCCGTCGATCGCAACGGATTCCACGGCGAGGCTCTCCGCGCCGGTTTCGATCTCGCGAATCGTCAACGAGCGGGGGGCGGCGTGATCCTTGACCGCGATCGCAAGGTATGAGCCAGCGGCGAGCATCGCGACGGCGTAGATGCCGAGCACCATCGGGGGGGTCGACGGCTCGGCCCCGGTCGGGTTCGCCGGCAAGTACCCCAGCTTCGTCAACAACTTGGCCAAGAGCATCAGCGGGAGCAGGCAGATCAGGACCGAGAATACGAGCGTGAGCTTGAATTCCTCTTCGCCAAACCACGCCAACTGAAGAGCCGTGAGCCAGCGGAACGGCCCGATGTGGAACCACCACGAGCAGGCCGTCAGCAGCAGGCCCAGCGCCGTCGTCGCGTTGGTGGCCGTCGGATGAATCGAGCGAAAGAAAGCATGAGCCATCGCCGCAGTATACTGCGAACAAGCTAGAAAACCTCATGCCGTCGCAGGTGCCCGGTCATCTGGGCGGCCGTGTCGCCGGTGTGGTCGATCTGTTCCGCTCGCCAGCCGCAGTTCCGCGCGGCTTGGATGTTGTCGGGAAGATCGTCGAAGAAGAGGATCTCGGCGGGTCTGAATCCGGTGTGGGCTTCGAAGGCGCGGTAGATTGACTGGTGAGGCTTGGCCAAGCCGAGCAGGTGGCTGGCGTGTCGGTGGTGGAGGAGGCTCGCCGCTTCGAACCGGCGAAGGTTGCGCGCTTGCAACGGGAACTGTCGCCGCCAGTGGGCGGCGTTGGTGTTGGAGAGCAGGGCCGTGGCGATTCCTGGCGTGGCGTTCAGACGTTCGATGAGCTCTCGTACGCCCGGATATTCCTCGACGAGCCAGGCGTGGTGGATGCGCTCGATCTCGTCGGCGGTGTAGAGCCCGCCCATGGCTTCGGCGATGTTCGCGAAGTAGTCCTCGTCTCGAAGCTGCCCGAGTTGGTAGGCTTCGGAGTGCCCCTTGCGTTCGTTGGCGAAGGGCTTCTCGCCATGGTCGCCGCGGAGGTCGATGCCCGCGGCGCGGCAGCCCTCGCCGAAACTGCGGCAGATCCGCAGGATCACCCCGCCCCAGTCAAAGCAGACGCATCGGATCGCCGTCATGCGGAAGCGGGCCCCATCGCGTCGTAGATCGCAGCTTCCATCGCGTCGACAGTCTGTTCGACCGTCAGCCCGGAGGTGTTGAGCTCGACGGCGCGGTCGGGCTTCACAAGCGCTCCGTTGCGGATATCGGTTTCGTCGCGTTCGCGGATTTTCTGTGCCAGCGCGGCGAGCTCTTCGGCGGGCATTTCGCTCTTCCCGTGCCGCATCGCGTGCCGCGCCGCACGCACCTCGGCCGGAGCGGTCAGGAAGAACTTCACGCTGGCGTCGGGAAAGACGACCGAACCCTGGTCGCGGCCGTCGCAGACAAGCCGCGGGTGCTCCTTCGCGAGCCGGCGCTGATCTTCGATCAGCGCCTTCCGCACCTCCGGCACACCGGCGTACTTCGAGACGACCTCCTCGACGGCGGAGGTGCCAAGCCGGTGCCCCTGAGCCTGCTCGAAAGCGAAAATCGTCGGCGGCTCATCGTCCCAGTCAAAGCAGATCCGCGCCCGCTTGATCAGATCCACCAGCCCGGCCGGATCCGTGTGGGGCACGCCCGCGTCCAGGGCCGCCAGCGCCACCGCACGGTACATCTTGCCCGTGTCCAGAATCTGAAGCCCGCCGCGCCGCGCCAGAAGCTTGGAAACCGTCCCCTTCCCGACCGCGGCGGGACCGTCGATCGTGATGATCACCGGTCGGCCCGCGAGGTATTGCTTCAGGGATCGCATGGCGTCGATGACAACGGGCTGAGCGGGCGACAAGGATGCCAGCAGTTCGGCGACAGAGGTCATCCTTCACCTCCGGGTTCAGGCTCAGGAAGCGTTCCGGGCCGCGTCGAGTGCCGCCTGGAGAACCTTCCTGCTGGTCTGCACCCCGATTGTAACATCTCCCGCGCCCCGGTAGTCGACCAGAAGCGCCCCGTCGTACCCGACCGAAGCCACCGCCGCCACCATCGCCACCAGGTCGTACCCGACGTGGTTGGGAAGCAGCTCGGGTTCCGGTTCCTCATCCCCCTCGTCGCCTTCCTCGCCCAGCATCAGGTCCTCGCCGTCGAGTTCCTCATCCAGTTCGTCCTCTTCCTCGGCTTTGGGCTCGGGCGGGGGCTTGATCGGCGTGGGCACGGGGGCCGCAGCGGCTTTGCCCTTCTTGCCCTTGGGGGGCGCGGGCGGCTCGGCTTCGTCGATCTCGGCGAGGGCCTGGGCAAGCCGGGCGAGCGCCGAAGCGGCCGCCTGCTTGCTCGGAGCCTTGGGCGCCGGGGGCTGAACCGCCCCGGCTTCGAACGCCAGCGTCGCTGCGCACACCGCCGAGGCGTACGGGCTCAACCGGCGGAGGTAGGTCATCGGGTCCTTGGCTTTGCTCGCGCTCTCAAAGTCGGGGAACGTCCCGACCCGGAACCCGCCCACGCGTTTGAGCACGTCGGTCAGCATGTCCGGCTCGATCGGCGTCCCGGGCGCGGGCCCGAGGAGGATGTTCACATCGAGCTTTTCGCCGCGCTGCACGATCTGCTTCAGCCGGCCCGCCGCGACCTCCCGATCCTTCTCGGTGGTCACGCCCTCCACATGGAATGCGGCCGAGCTGCACCCCAGGATCTGAGCGGCCTGCACCACCCGAG
>JBIKTT010000293.1:0-4124 GCA_044347925.1 Phycisphaerales bacterium | reverse complement strand
CCGAGATCGCCAGCGCCGTCGTCTCAAGGTCTCGCATTTCGCCCACCAGGATGATGTCCGGGTCCTGACGAAGGATGTGCTTGAGGCCCGACGCGAAGCTCGGCATGTCCTGCCCAAGCTCACGCTGCTCGATCGTGCACTTGTCCGAGTTGAAGACGTATTCGACCGGGTCCTCAAGCGTGATGATGTGCTTGCTGTACCGCTGGTTCATCGCCGAGATCATCGCGGCGAGCGTCGTCGACTTACCCGAGCCCGTGTCCCCCGTGACGAGCACCAGCCCGCGGGGAAGGTACGTGAGACGTGCGATGACCTCCGGCAAGCTCAGGTTCGCCAAAGGCGGCACCTTCGTCTTGATCATTCGCATCGCAAATGCCACGGCGCCCTTCTGCCGGTGGGCGTTCACGCGGTAGCGGGCCAGCCCGTCCGCGAAGTACGAGAAGTCCGCATCGTGGTTCTTCTCGAAGGTCGCTTGCGACTCCTTCGTCGCCATCTGGAGCAGGAACCCCTGCGCCGTGTCCTTGGCGATGATCCCGAACTCCACCATTGGCGTCATCACCTGGTTGATCCGGCAGACCGGCGTCTGACCCGCGATCAGGTGCACGTCCGAAGCGTCCAACTCATAAGCCTTCTTCAGAATCTGGTGCAGGTCCACAGCGTGCTCCTCCGGGGGTTCGGGTCTTCGGGGAAACCATCGGCGATTGCCCCCCTCCGGATAAGCGGCAGACACGATTCATCTGCGGCATTCGCGGCTTCTCGCACGTCCGAGATCGCCGGAGCGGACCCGCCCGCGCACAAACCGCGCCCCGAAAGCCCCGCGACGGTCGCCCGCCGATCCAGTAGGATGCCGGTTATGCGACACACCCTCCTCGCCTGCATCCTCGGCTTCTGCTCCGCCGCCCTCGCTCAGCCGCAGAACGCCACCCAGTCCGCCGCTCCCGCGTGGAAGCCCGTCGAGGGCAAGCTCATGTCGAAATGGGCGAAAGACGTCGACCCCAAGAACCCCTGGCCCGAATACCCGCGCCCGACCATGGTCCGCGAACGCTGGCAGAACCTCAACGGCCTCTGGGACTACGCGATTCTCCCCTCTGACAAAGCCGAGTGGGGTGCCGAGCCCGACGGCCAGATCCTCGTCCCCTTCCCGGTCGAGTCCGCCCTCTCCGGCGTCGGCAAACGCGTGGCCGCGACCGAAACCCTCCTTTACGCCCGCACCTTCACCGTCCCCGCAGACTGGCGCACCAACGGCCAGCGCGTCCTTCTTCATTTCGGTGCGGTCGACTGGCACGCCACCGTGTCCGTCAACGGCGAGCAAGTCGGCGAACACAATGGCGGCTACGACCCCTTCTCCTTCGACATCACCGACCACCTCGATGATGGCGAAAACTCCCTGATCGTCGCTGTCAAAGACCCCACCGACACCGGCGGCCAACCCCGCGGCAAACAATGGGCCGACCCCCACGGCATCTGGTACACACCCACCACCGGCATCTGGCAGACCGTGTGGATGGAGCCGGTCAACAAGGATCACTTTCGCGCCATCACCGCTATCGGCGACCCTGAGACCGGCGAAGTGGTCGTGAATCTCGCAGCGTATCACCGTTTCACGAACGTCAGCAAACTCTACACAGTACTGAACAAAGTTGAAGTGTTCGACGGTGACACCTTGGTCGCAAAGGCGGAAACTTCGCTCAGCGACCAAGCGAAACTCGTTGTTCCCAATCCAAAGCCTTGGACGCCTGAGTCACCCACGCTCTATGAAGTGCGGCTGACGAAGGAACGCGACGGCAAAGTCGTCGATCGTGTGAAGTCTTACGTCGCTTTCCGGACCGTAAAACTCTCCAAAGATTCCGCCGGCGTCCATCGGCTCTTCCTCAACGGCAAACCAACCTTCATGCACGGCCCGCTCGACCAAGGCTTCTGGCCCGACGGCCTCTACACGCCCCCCAACGAAGCCGCGATGAGATTCGACATCGAAGCCGCCAAGAAAATGGGCTGCAACATGCTCCGCAAGCATGTCAAGGTCGAATCCGAGCGCTTCTACTACCTCTGCGACACCCTCGGGCTCATGGTCTGGCAGGATATCCCAAGCCCGTTCTTTCACGATGGCAAGAGCGAAAACCGATTCAAGAACCCGCTGTTCTCCGAAGAATGGAAAGCCAACTTCACGACCGAAGCCCGCGAGATCGTCACCGATTTCGCAAGCCACCCCTCCATAGTCATGTGGGTGCCCTTCAACGAAGGCTGGGGCCAGAACGACCTCGCGTGGTCCAAGTCCATGGTCGATCAGGTCAAGCAGTGGGACCCCTCCCGCCTCGTCAACTGCGCCTCCGGCTGGACCGACACCGGCAACGGCGATGTGCTCGACATCCACATCTACCCCGGCCCCGCGACGACGACGCTTCAGAAGGATCGAGCGGTCGTCCTCGGCGAGTACGGCGGCCTCGGGCTCCCCATCGATGGCCACACGTGGCAGAAGAAGGACAACTGGGGCTACGTCTCGTACAAAACCAAGGAAGAGGTCACGAAAGCCTACCTCGACCAGCTCCGCCAGATCCCCGCGCTCATCGCCCAGGGCCTCGCCGCCGCGGTCTACACGCAGACCACCGATGTCGAGATCGAGACCAACGGCTGGCTCACCTACGACCGCGAGGTCTGGAAGATCGACCCCGAGCAAGCCCGCCCGCTCACGCTCGCCCTCTACGCACAGCCCCCGACGATCAAGACGCTCGTCGCACGAGCCGGCGACCTCAGCGGGCAAGCCGCCGGCGAGTGGAAGTACACCACGACCAAACCCGCCGACGGCTGGGAAAAGCCCGGCTTTGACGACTCCGCGTGGCAGACCGGCAAGGGCGGCTTTGGCACCAAGAACACCCCGGGCGCGATCATCGGCACCGAATGGAACGGCAAGGACATCTGGATCCGCCGCACGCTCGAAGCTCCAGCCACCATCACCAACCCGCACCTCTCGATCCACCACGACGAAGCCGCCGAGGTCTACTTCAACGGCGAACGGGTCGCGACGTTCACCGGCTACACCAGCGGCTACATGCTCTCGAAGCTCGACGCCAAAGCCATCGACCTGCTCAAAGCAAACGCGGGCAAGTCAGTCACCCTCGCCGTCCACTGCTCGCAGACCTCCGGCGGCCAATACATCGACGTCGGCTTGGTCGATGTGATCCCGCCCGCGAAGTAGGCTCTTCAAGGCCGGACTCACCGCAGAGTCGCAGAGAGCGCAGAGAATGAAAAGCATAACGGCCTTCCTCTCCGCGTCCTCTGCGACTCTGCGGTGAGTCTTCTTCAGTTTCTCAGCGTGCTACCACCGCACGATCGCCGTGAGCGTCTCCGTCCGAGCCGCTTCCCCTCGCCTCAGCGTGTACACGCACGCTTGCGCCGGACACCGCACCCGCACCCGCGCGACCGCTTCCCCAAGCCCGCGCGAGATGCAAAGCACCGTCCCGCCCAGCCGGTACATCCCCGAAGCCAGCCCCGACGGCAGGTCCGACGACGTGTGCGGCGTCATCGTCGGGCTCCAGCGCACCTGCCCCCCGTGCGTGTGCCCCGCCAGCACGACATCAATCCCAAGCGAAGCCGCCGTGTAGACCTCGGTCGGGTAGTGAATCAGAGCGACACGAAAGCCGCCTTCGGACTCCGCGGATGCTCCGACCAGATCCTCCGGGAAACTCGCTCCGACAACCGTCACGCCATTCCCAAGCCGCACCGACTCGCACCCAAGCCACCGCACGCCTCCGACCCGCTTCGCCCGCTCGACGAGGCCCGCTCCATCATGGTTCCCGAAGATCCCAAAGACCCCAAGGCGTCCGCGAAGCATCGGTGCCAGCCGCTCAAGCATCCCGACTGCCGCTTGGTCGTCCTCGGGATGGTCCCCGTAATCCCCCGTCATGGCGACTAGGTCCACATCGTGGTGGGGGAGCCAGGCTTCCAGTCGTTTGAGCACGCCCGGCCACGCCGGCCCGCCCAGGAGCGGCTTCCTGATGTGAAAGTCCGTCAGGTGCAGAATGGTCATCCCTTCGGCTTCGGCCGGAACCGCCGGGTGCACGATCTCGTACTGTTCGATCAGGCCCCCGGCCTCGGCAAAGGTGGCTGGAACGGCTTGGGACCGGGCTCGC
>JBIKTT010000292.1:0-4127 GCA_044347925.1 Phycisphaerales bacterium | reverse complement strand
CGGCGAGGTTGATGAGGTAGGAAGCGTGGCTTGTGATGCCGCCGCGGTGCTTGCCTTTGGCGTCGGCGGGGCCGCGCTGGTCAAAGCCGATTTCTTTCACCTTGGCGTGCCAGTCCTTGACCATGCCGGGGTCGAGGGGCTTGGCGGACCATTGCTGCTGGTTTTTGGTGAAGACCTGGACGGTGTCGAGGCCGAGGGAGACGGCTTCGGTGAGGGCGTTGACCATCGAGCCGGCGATGGAGAGGTGTGAGCCGAACATGGGGCGATCATACGGTGGGGCGAACGCGGAGCCCCGAGCGTCAGCGAGTGGGATGCGTGTGCTCACGCCGACGGTGTCGCAGCGGGGCCGCATTCGGGGCAATTCGGGAGGCCACGCACGGGGTAGCCGCACTGCATGCAGAGGCCGCGGTGGCGGCGGATGAGCTTGCGAGCGTCGAGGGGGAAGAACATGAACAGGTACGAAAGCACGCTCCAGAACGCGACGTTTCCGAGGAGCGGAAGCGCCTCAGGCTTGAGCGGAACGATCGTGGTGGGGGGTGGTCCGATCGCGAGGATGGTTGTGTTTGAGAAGGCGGCGGAGTTGGGCGGAAGATTGCGGACCCAGGGTTCGCTCACGAGCAGTCCCTGGCTCCAGTTTGACCGTTGATCGCTGAGAAAGAGAGCCGGAGCGGCGGAGAAGCTGAGGAACGGCCAGCCGGTGCGCAGCTCGGCCGGATCGCTCGTCGCGGGAGCAAAGCCGCGGATCAAGTCGTCGGCGAGCGGGTTCGAACTCACGACTGTGAGTTGGCATCCCCACCCGCTCCATCGTTCGACCGTGAGATCCCAATAGCCGAGGTTGTCCAACGCTCGGCGGAGGCGAGTCTCGAAGGGGGCGCGGCCTTGGAGTGTCGCGATGGTCTTGTCATGGTCGCCGCTGAGCGTGAGGCTGGGGCGCTTGGGGAGCGGGGTCCAGAGCGCGGCGAGGGTGGCGGTCGCCGCCGTCAGCAGTGTGCCGGAGAGCAGGCAGATGACTGGTCGCCGCATGGAGGAATGGTAGCGGAATCGGTTCGAGACCCTGACGCGGGCGGTTTTGGGCGTCCGGGGCGGAGGGCGAGCTCGCGCTCGCGGCTCTGTCGGATACGCTTGGGGCTATGAAACTCAAGCAGCGGATCGCGATTGTGACGGGGGCTTCGGCGGGGATTGGCGAGGCGATTGCTCGCGAACTGGTCGTGCAGGGTTCGACGGTTGTGATCAACGCGCGGCGGAAGGAGAAGCTGGACGCACTTGCGAGGGAGCTTGGAGCCGAGGACGTCGCGGCGGCGCAGGGCGACTGCGCGGATGACGCGGTCGTGGGCTCGATGTTCGAGATCGCGAAGGAGCGGTTCGGCGCGGGCCGGCGCGAAGCGAATCTCGTGGTTGTCAACGCGGGGCGGGGCCTCAACGGCTCGGTGGTGACGAGCGACACCTCGCAGTGGGAGGACATGGTCCGGACGAACCTGATGGGAGCGGCGAAGCTGATCCGGGCGGCGGCGGAGCGGATGCTTCGCGAGATCGCGGATGACGCGGCGGCGGGGAGAGCGTGGACGACGCAGGCTCGCGACATCGTGGTGCTTGGGTCGACGGTGGGGCGGCACATCTCGCCGTTCAGCAGCATGTACGGAGCGACGAAGTTCGGGGTGAATTCGCTTGCGGAAGCGGCGCGGCGCGAGCTTGGGCCCAAGGGGATCCGCGTGAGCCTGATCGAGCCGGGGTTCGTGGTGAGCGAGTTCCAGGGCGTCGCGGGGTATTCGGAGGAGTGGCTGAAAGCGACGTTCGAGCGGATCGGGCCGGTGCTTGACGCGAAGGACATCGCGGAGGTCGTGACGACGATCACGAGCAAAGCGGCGCATGTCCACTGGGGGGATGTGGTGCTTCGCGGGACGCGGCAGGATTATCCGTGACGATCGAGCTTCACTATTTGCTCTCTTTTGATCGGGCTTTGAGCCTTTCATAGAATCGACGCTGAGGAGCAATTTGTTCGGCTTCGAACTCCGCAACGAGTTTGGCCACCCCCTCCGCAAGTCGAGTCAAACCTAGGTTGTTCACTGAAAGTTCTACAATTGTCCCACTGGCTTCGAATCGGTACTCTTCCTCATTAGCCGGATCGGTAACGCTAAAGACAACGTATGCAAAGTCGTATCCGGTTACGTCACCCACGCTTGAGAGATTCGGAAGTGCAACAACGCTGATCACATGATCTGGAGCTTTGTCGTCAAGGACTACTCCATCGAGCGAATCCAACTCTCGCTTAAACAGATTGGACAGTCTTTCTGTTCCGACCGTGTCGGCGGATACGCGCAACGACACCCGTGATTCAAATGGGAGGCCTAGTTGCCAGCGAGTCTTAGGGAAAGTCGTGCTTGGCGTGCGACCAAGCGCAGAATTCAAGTCGGTCGGGGCTGTGACGGGACGCAGCATCGCTTCACGAATCGCGTCCGATGAAACGGCAAAGTTCAAGTTTTGCCCAGAAGCTAAGTAGAAAGAAGTGATTCCCAGCACTTCTGACTTCGAGTTAAGCAGAGGTCCACCGCTCGAGCCCTTGCTGATCGGGCACGTGGTTTGGATAAGGGTCTCTTTCTGATTGTCGCCTCGAACTGCGCTAACTATGCCGGAGCTAAGTGTGGCTTCTAGACCTTGGGGATTCCCAATGGCAAAAACTTCTGATCCTACTGCAGGAGTTGTGTCTTCGGCGAGTGCAAGGAACGCCATGCCCACCGCATCGACCTTGAGAATCGCTATATCACGATCCTTGGAAATCGCATGAACTCCTAAGAATGTAAACTGCGCTTTAGTAGGAAGCACTACTTCAACAAAGTGTGCGTCCGAGATGACATGGAAGTTTGTCGCGACGAGGCCGTCGCTGCTCAGAAAAAAGCCAGTACCCTGCGAAATCTCCTGGAACTTACTGTCTTTTGCGACGATCTTTACGATTGCAGCCACAGAAGATTGGTAGACGGTAGTTGCTTTGCTCTGTTCGGGCGTCGCCGAATTGGATTGTGGCTGCGTGACGGATTTCGATGAGGTATCACTAGGCTGAAAAGGAGCTGCTGCGGCTATTCCCCAAACAACCGTGGCAATCAGCGTGAGCGAGGTGCTCCATACGACCCAGATCTTCGCTCGTGCCGTCGGCATGACTACTCCTTTGGCTAGGTAGGCAAACGCGTCTGGTAAAGAACTACATCTCAGTCGAAGCTGTGAATGTACTGAATGAGGACCCAGTCACCAGAGTTGTCGGAAGCGAAGCATGTTACGGCCAGATGCCGCGGCTCTGGTAGACCTTGTTGAGGGCGTCGAGGGCGGCGATGTAGGCGGCGGTCCGCATGTCGCACTCGTAGCGGTGGCGGGCGACCTTGGTGCGGCGGGCGGCGGCGACCATGTGCTGGTTGAGCTTCTTGTCGACTTCTTCGATGTCCCAGTAGGAGGAGGTCTTGTTCTGGACCCACTCGAAGTAGCTGACGGTGACGCCGCCGGAGTTGCAGAGGATGGCGGGGAGGACTTCGATGCCCTTGTTGAGGAGGACACGCTCGCCGGCGGGGGTCGTGGGGGCGTTGGCGCCCTCGGCGACGACCTTGCAGTTGAGCCACTGGGCTTCCTTCTCCTTGATCATCTGCTCGAGGGCGCAGGGGATGAAGACATCCACGGCGGTCTTGTAGAACTCCTCGTTGCTGATGGCGGTCGCGTTCTTGAAGCCGGCGACGCCGCCGGTCTTGGCGACGTGCTCGGAGAGCTCGGTCGCGTCGATGCCCTTGTCGTTGCGGATGGCGCCGGTGTGATCGGCGACGGTGATCATCTTGGCGCCGTGGCTTTGGAAGATCTTGCCGGACCAGGATCCGACGTTGCCGAAGCCCAGGACGCTGAAGGTGCAGCCCTTGGCGGTGATGCCCATCTCGGGGAGGAGTTCGAGGAGGACGTCGATGACGCCCTGGCCGGTGGCTTTCTCACGGCCGAGTGAGCCGCCGATCTCGACGGGCTTGCCGGTGACGACGGCCATGCCGTCCTTGCCGGAGCCTTCGGTGATGGTGGAGTAGGTGTCGGCCATCCACGCCATGATCTGGGCGTTGGTGTTGACGTCGGGGGCGGGGATGTCGTAATCCGGGCCGATGTCGTGG
>JBIKTT010000291.1:0-4132 GCA_044347925.1 Phycisphaerales bacterium | reverse complement strand
GCCGCACGTCCTACGTGTATTCCGGCACGACCCCGACCCGCCTGGCCTGGGACATGACCCACGACCGCTCGATCGATTACGCCGCCCTCCACCGCAACGACGGCGGGCTGGTTCAGCGCTTCCACAACGCCCGCTTGCGCTGGGCGCTCAACGACTCCTACTCGATGGATGAGATCCTGCCGCCGATGATGGACAACGCGGCTTCGCGGCAGGAGATGCTTTACCCGGTCTCGGACCTTCGCCTCTCCGCCGGCGTCGAGCCCACGGCCGCGGGCCTGACCTTCGCGTCCGTCATCCGCACACGCGGCCACGAGTTCCGCGCCCGCCTCTCGCCCGCTTCGGGCGCAACCCGCGCCGAGCTCCAGATGCGGCCCGTAGCCGCAGGCCAAGCCGCGGACGCGGGATGGACCACCCTCGCCGCCGCCGACGCCACGCAAGCCCTGCAGCCCGGCAAGGTCTCCAACATCGACTTCTGGCACCACGACCAGCGCCTCGAACTCTGGATCGAGAACACCCTCGTCGCCCGCGCCGACTACGACTGGTCCCTCGCCCAGCGCGTCCAGCAGGTCTTCGGCAAGTCCATCGCCGAAGCCCTCGCCGCCGACACCGTTCAGTCTCTCCTCCGCGGCGACCCGCGCATCGTGAACAACCCCGGATTCTTCGGCTCAGGTGAGAACTACTCCAAGCCCGAAATCTGGTTCGAGGTCTCCGGACCCGTCACCATGCACCGCGTCGCCGTCGCACGAGACCTCTTCTATCAGCCCGTCTTCGCCCGCGTCGGCATGAACTACTACAAGATCGCCAACGGCGCGCACCCCGTCCTCGCGCTCAAAGTCCTCGGCCCCCAGCACTACTTCACCTGCGGCGACAACAGCCCGATGAGTTCCGACGCACGCGACTGGTCCGAGGTCGACCGCTGGGTCGCGAGCGAAATCGACCCCGCGCCCGGCGTCGTCCACGAGCGCCTCATGGTCGGCAAAGCCTTCTTTGTCTACTTCCCCTCCGTCCAGTCGCGACAGGTTCTGGGAACCAGAATCCCCATGGTCGACGCCGGTCGGATGCGCTGGATCTGGTAAGCCCCGCCCGATGAAGCAATGGAGCTCGGCCGCTTTGGCGAACGCGCTCCGTTTGGCCGATCCGATCACGCCGCTTTGCGGAACGTCGACTTGGCCGTCGTCCGGCGGGTGATCTTCCCGGCGACGCGGGTCTTGCGACGCGTCGTCTTGCGGGAAGCCTTGCGGGTCGCGGTCTTCGCGAACTTCACGCCCGTTTTCTTCGCGACGGTCTTGCCCTTGCGAGCCGTCTTGCTCGCGGCCTTGCGCGAGGTTTTGCGGGCTTTGCCAGCCGTCTTCCGGGTCTTTTTCGCGAATCGTTTCGTCGTCGCCATTCTGAAATCTCCATGCGGGACCATCCCCGCGAAACGCCGTTCCGGTACTCCCGGCCGAGGAGAACGCTTGGTCCTCCCCGTTCTCGGCGTCTCTCCCCATCGGCCAATCTCATCATCCGCATAACATTTGGGCCCCTCGCGAGCAAAAAACGCCGAAAGTTGTTGTGACCCATGAGCATCGCTCCCCCATCGCCCGCCGTGTCTCCCTCACGCCCCCTCGACTGGTCACCAGACTCGTGGCGGTCGTTCCCCGTCTCGCAAGCGATCGATTATCCGGACGCCGCTCGCCTCGCTTCCGCCGTCCGCCAGCTCCGCGAACTCCCGCCGCTGGTCACAAGCTGGGAGATCGAGCGCCTCAAGCGCGAGATCGCCGAAGCCCAGGAAGGCAAGCGGTTCATCCTCCAGGGCGGTGACTGCGCCGAAACCCTCGACGACTGCCGGCCCGATGTCATCACCAACAAGCTCAAAATCCTCCTCCAGATGTCGCTCGTGCTCGTCTACGGCGGGAAAAAGCCCGTCACGCGAGTCGGCCGCTTCGCAGGCCAATACGCCAAGCCGCGAAGCAGCGCCACCGAGACCATCGCCGTCGACGGCGCGCCCATCACCCTCCCAAGCTACTTCGGCGACCTCGTCAACCGCCCCGCTTTCACCCCCGAAGATCGCACGCCCGACCCCTCCCTGATGGTCCGCGCGTACAAGCACTCGGCCCTCACGCTCAACTTCATCCGCGCCCTCGTCGACGGCGGGTTCGCGGACCTGCACCACCCGGAGTACTGGGACCTTCGCTTCTTCACCCACGCCAGCCTCTCACCCGGCCAGCGCGGCGAGTACGAGCGCATGACCCGCACCCTGTCCGACGGCTTGCGATTCATGGAAGCCCTCGGCGAGCGCACCGTCGATGACCTGACGCGGGTGGACTTCTTCACCAGCCACGAAGGTCTCAGCCTCGAGTACGAGTCCGCCCAGACGCGCACCGTGCCCCGCCGCGAAGGCTACTACAACCTCACGACGCACCTCCCGTGGATCGGCGAGCGCACCCGCGACTGCGACGGTGCCCACGTCGAGTACTTCCGCGGCATCGAGAACCCCGTCGGCGTCAAGATCGGCCCGAGCATGCAGCCGGAGGTCCTTCTCCGCCTGCTTGATCGCCTGAACCCAAAGAACGAACCCGGCAAGATCATCCTCATCACCCGCATGGGGGCCGAGCGCGCCGCTTCGGCCCTCCCCCCGCTGATCGAGGTCGTCCGCCGCGCCGGCAAGCGCGTCCTCTGGATCTCCGACCCCATGCACGGCAACGGCATCAAAACCGCCGGCGGCATCAAGACGCGAAACTTCGACTCGATCCTCAAGGAGCTCGACGCCACCTACGACGCCCTCGTCGCAGGCGGAGCCCACCTCGGCGGGGTCCACTTCGAGCTCACCGGCGAGGACGTCACCGAATGCGTCGGCGGCGGTGCCGGCGTCCGCGAATCCGATCTCTCGCGCAACTACGTCAGCCTCTGCGACCCGCGCCTCAACTACCAGCAGTCGCTCGAGATGGCGTTCCTGCTCGCTCACAAGATGTCGAGCGCGAAGAAATAAAGACGACCCGCGCGGGCGGGTCGTCCTCGAGCATCTTCATCGAACGACGGACCGACTTACGCGTGGATCACGCGGCCTTCGCTCGCGAGCGCGGCTTCGTGGATCGCTTCGTGCAGGGTCGGGTGGGCGTGCATGGTGACGATGAGCTCTTCGCTCGTCGCTTCCAAGCGGCGGGCCAAGCCCAGCTCGCCGATCAGCTCCGTCGCCTGGGCCGACAGGATGTGAGCCCCGAGGATCTCGCCGCGCGGCAAGCCGCGGATGATCTTGACCATGCCCGCGTTCTCCATCGCGGCGATCGCTTTGCCGTGCGACTGCATCGAGTAGCTGCCGACGTCATAGTCCTTGCCCTTGACCTTGCCCATGGCTTTCAGGTCACGCTCGGTGTACCCGACGCTCGCGACCTGCGGATGGCAGTAGGTGCAGCCCGGGATCGACGAGTAATCGATGCCGATGGGCTCGTGGTTGCCGTGCGGCAGCTTCTTCTCGCGCCACGCGATCCGCTCGACGCACAGGATCGCTTCCTCGCTCGCCACGTGGGCAAGCCAGGGCGGGCCGATGACATCGCCCACCGCGTACACGCCCGGCAGGTTCGTCTTGTAGTCGCAGTTCTGCTGCTCCTTCTTCGCAGGGTCGTAGTCCGTCTTGATGTGGTCCTTCACCACCTCAAGCCCGAGCGAAGCGTCGAACAAACCGTCGTACCGGCCCTTCACGCCCACCGCGAGGAGCACCTTGTCGGCTTCGAGCGTTTCCTTCTTGCTGTCATCCGCTTTGCCCTTGCCGTCGGGTCCGACGACCCACGGCGCGACCGTGACCTTGACGCCCGAAGCGGTCTTGTCGACGGCGACGGTCGTCGTGCTGGTCCGGATGTCCATCCCGGCTTTCTTGTACATCCGCTCGAGCGCGGTGCAGACCTCATCATCCTCGACCGGCAGGATCCGGGGCATCATCTCGATGACCGTGACCTTGGTGCCGAAGGTGTTGTAGAAGTAGGCGAACTCCATGCCGATCGCGCCCGCGCCCACGACGATCAGGCTCTTGGGCATGGCTTTGGTGTTCATCGCTTCGCGGGCGCCGATGACCTTGTCGCCGTCGATCTTCGCGAAGGGAAGCTCGCGAGCGACGGACCCCGTCGCGACGATCACGTTGGTCGCGGTGCTCACCTCG
>JBIKTT010000290.1:0-4137 GCA_044347925.1 Phycisphaerales bacterium | reverse complement strand
CGGCCGTCAAGACCCTCGCGCCCAAAGGCAAAGCCGGCGCCGCCAAGGCCCCCGCCGAACCCAAGCCCGAGGTCAAGCCCGAGGTGAAAGCCCCGCGCTTCGAGTCCGGCATCAAGGTCAGCGGCCTCTCCTCGGTCTACAACGACATCACCGACTTTGCCGCCATCCTCCAGGCCTCCCCGCTCCTCGAGAAGGTCGAGCTTGTCTTCATCAAGGAGACCAAGATCGATGAACGCGAGCTTCACAAGTTTGAGATCGTCGCGCAGCTCCGTGCCAACGCCGACGCCCGCGCCCTGGCCAAGCCGGAGAACATCACCGACGCCAACAAGCCCACGCTCGGTCACGATCGCTCCGCGTCCGTCCCCGAACTTCCCCGCTGATGCCCACGCCCGCCCGCACACACACCGCGAGAACCACCCATGCGACTCGGTCTTCGTGAACTCATCCTGCTCATGATCCTGATCGGTCTGCCGACCGCTTCGTTCTTCCTGGTCTTCCAGCCGGAGAACCGTGACATCGAAAGCGCCAAGCGCGAGATCGATCACAAGCGGTCCATCCTCACCAAGCTTCGTGAGGAGACCGCCAAGTCCAAGGATCTCGAACGCACCAACAAGGAGATCCAGGACCGAATCGAAGCCATCGAGGCGCGTCTCCCCTCCAAGAAGGAAGTCGAATCCGTCGTCCGTCAGGTCGCCGATCTGGCCGTCGCCGCCGGCCTCGAAGCTCCGCAGCTCAAGACCGGAAAGGCCCTCAAGACCGCGAGCTACATGGAGCAGCCCCTCGAGCTCTCCACGCAGGGCGCCTTCAACGGGTTCTACGACTTCCTCCTCAAGCTCGAACAGCTCGCCCGTATCACCCGCATGACGGACCTCAAAATCAAGCGCAACGAGGAAGCCGACGGCGTGATGCAGGCCACCTTCACCCTCAGCATCTACTACCAGGACGAACAGGCGGTGACCAAGTGAGCAAACCCACCACCAACGAAGCCAAGCCTTCCAAGGAGGGCGGTTCCTTCCTCGCCGAGATCCGCGGGTCCGCCGCGGCCAACTCCGAAGGAACGCCTCCGCCCAAGCCTTCGCGCCGACTCTCCTCAAGCTACCTCATCGCCGCCGTGATGGTCGCGCTCAGCGCGGGCGCCCTCTTCGGCATGCGCACCTACGGCAAGAAGGCCGGCCTGAAGCTCGAAAAGTTCGAGGCGGACTACAAGCCCGCCAAGTCCGAGACCGCCACCGCCGCGCAGACACAGAAGGTGCTCGCCGAGCTTGAAGCCCACGGCACGCCCCTCCAGATCTCCGCTGACGCCATCCCCCGCAACCCCTTCCTCATGTCCGCCGTCGTCCCCGTCATCGCCACCCCCGACGGACCGAGCAAATCCGACCTCGCCGCCAAACGCCGCGCCGAGGAAGCCGCCGCTCGCGAACAACGCGACCGCGAAGCCGCCTTTGCCGACACGCTCAAGGGCCTCGAGGTTTCCGCCGTCATCATGGGCCAGCGCCCCGTCGCTCGCGTCAGCGGCAAGCTCTACCGCGTCGGCGACTCCGTCGCCAAGATCTTCACCGTGCTCGAGATCAACGAACGCGGCGTCAAGCTCGGGTTCGAGGGCAGGGAGTTCGAACTGGTCATCAAGAAGTCCCTCAACCCCGACGGCACCAAGCCCGACGAGGCCCCCGCCAACCAGCCCCCCTTCCCGCGTTGATCCAGACCGTCCGAAACTTCCATCCCCAGACCGGAGCACGCGGTGGGCAAGTACAACATCGACGACATCCTGAACGATCTGGGCATGGGCGACGAGGGCGACCCGCGGAAGAAGAAGCACCGCATCGACAAAGCCGAGAGCAGCTTCAGCCCCTTGCCCTCCGTCCCGGCCAACCAGCCCGCCGACCCGTCGCGCACCGTCGATCCCGCCGTTCCCGTCCCGCCGCGCGAATCCGCCGAGTCCACCGTCGGCAAATCCCTCTCGGACATCTACCAGCCTGAAGACGAAAGCGGCGGCGCACCCGTCGAGCCACGCGATCTCGGTCAGCTCCTCCTTACGCGAAACGCCGTCACCGAGGAAAAACTTCAGGTCGCCCAGCAGATCGTCAAGCAGTCCCCGGGCAAGAAGCTCCAGGATGTGCTCATCGAGCAGGGCGTCGACGAAGTCCCCATCGCCCAGGCGATCGCCGATCTCGCCGGCGTGCCCTTCGAGCGCGTCGATCTCGACAAAGGCCTCGACGGCGGTTTCGACGGCATGCTCCTCCAGCGGCTCACGCCGGAGTTCTGCAAGCAGCATCTCGTGCTCCCGCTCCGCATGGAGGGGCAACGCGCGGTCGTCGGCGTCACGCGGCCGGACGACGTCTTCATCCTCGATGAGCTCAAGTCGATCCTGGCCGTGCCCGGCGTCAAGCTTGTGCTGGTGACGGCGTTCGACGTGCGCGGAGCGCTTGAGGTCGTCGGCGGCGCCGATTCCCACGAGGATGACGTCTCGCAGATCCTCGCCGAGGTCGAAGAGGGTGACGTTCAGGTCGACAAGAGCAAGCAGGAGGAGACCGACCTCTCCGCAGACGCGGGCGCCGCGAGCAGCCCCGTCATCAAGTACGTCAACCGCATCATCCAGATGGCGGTCAAGGAAGGCGCCAGCGATATCCATATCGAGCCCGCGGAGAAGAAGCTCAAGGTGCGATTCCGAGTCGACGGTGAGCTCTACGAGATGCTCAACCCGCCGGCAAGCATGGCGTCGGCGATCACCTCGCGACTCAAGATCATGGCAAACCTGGACATTTCCGAGCGCCGACTGCCCCAGGACGGCCGCATCCGATGTGTCGTCGGCGGGCGCAAGCTCGACCTCCGCATGTCCACGCTTCCGTGCGCCGTCGGCGAGAAGACGGTCATGCGTATCTTGGACACCAAGTCGATCAACGTCGAGCTCGAGCAGCTCGGCTTCGACGAGAACACGCTTTCGATCTGGAAGAACCAGATCAACGCTCCGCACGGGATCGTGCTTGTGACGGGCCCGACCGGCTCGGGTAAGACGACGACGCTTTATGCGTCGCTCCGCACGCTCGACAAGAACTCGATGAACATCTCGACGGTCGAGGACCCGGTCGAGTACTACCTCGAGGGCATCAACCAGACGCAGACGCACGAGAAGATCGGGATGACCTTCTCGGCGGCGCTCCGCGCCCTGCTGCGACAGGACCCCGACGTCATTCTTCTGGGCGAAATCCGCGACAAGGAGACGGCGCACATCGGCGTGCAGGCCGCGCTGACGGGCCACCTGGTGCTCAGCACCCTGCACACCAACGACGCGCCAAGTTCGGTGACGCGGCTTGTGAACATCGGCCTGGAGCCGTTCCTGGTCGGCGCCGCTCTGAACGCCGTTCTCGCCCAGCGGCTTATCCGCCGCCTTTGCTCCAACTGCAAGACTCAGGAGGCCCCGGGGGAGGAGATGGCCGAGTTCCTCGAGCTTCAGGGCCTCCCGACGGACCAGATGTGGGTCGCCAAGAGCTGCGACCGGTGCCGCAAGACCGGCTACTCGGGACGTGTGGGCCTGTACGAGCTTTTGGCGGTCGACGACCAGCTTCGGGACGTCATCGCCCGAAACCCCAACGTGTCCGAATTCCGGCGCCTGTGCATCGAACGCGGGATGGTGAGCCTGCGGGCCGACGGCATCAAGAAGGTGAGCAAAGGCCAAACAACCATCCAGGAAGTGCTCCGCGTGACGGATTCTTCGCACTAGGACAGGGCCCTAAAGACCGAACGCACCCCTTATAGATGGGATGGATCTAAAGAATTCTTTAGATCATCGTGTCCGGAAACCTCTCGAAAGTCTCTCTTCCACGGTAGCCGACTTTGCGTTAACCTTGTCGGCGTTCGTTCCGGGAGCCTGAGAGTGTTCAAAGCCCCTGTTCAGCGTCCAAGGCTTTCTGCCTTCGCTTGGGACTTGTCCTCCGCTTCCTCGGCCCTCGCCGTGGGAAGGTGTGTGCTGCGCCGGTGGCATTGCGCGGTAGCGGCGTTGGTTCTGGCGACTTCTGCCGCGGCCCAGCCCGACTACAACCGCGACTGCGTCTCGAACTTCGCGGATTCGATCGCGTTCATGAACGATTACGCGGCGCTGTCGCCGGCCGCGGATCTGAATCTGGACGGCGTGGTCAACCA
>JBIKTT010000289.1:0-4145 GCA_044347925.1 Phycisphaerales bacterium | reverse complement strand
ACGCGCCTGCGTGGGGTTTGTCTTTGGTGAGCTCGTCGCACGTTTGATGCTCGCGTGCTCGGTCGCCCCAAATCGCCCCACCCTCGCATTATCGACTAGCGGTGCTTTCCCGCCAACTCCTGAACCCACTGCCAGACCCGATGCCAGACCGATGGGACCCTCGTCGAGGCCTTCGGTGCCGCGCTTGCGGCGGCGTGCGCCTCCCAATAGACGTCAAGTCGCCTGCTCACTTCACTCTCCGGACCCTTACCTTCGGGCAGTTCGCGCCGAAAAGCCATCCATGGTCCGAGCTCGCCCGGTGCCTGATGCGGAAACCGAAGTTCCCTCATCGCCTCCTCAAATCCCAGACCTCCAGCGTTGAATGGATAGTCCGATTCGCACTTGAGAGGCTTTCCATGCGACCACGGTTCGACGAGTGACCCGCCGCCGTCGACATACCCCCGCACGAGCCCATCCGGCAAGGCGTAGAAGAACCACGCCGTCCCGCTGCACGACTCTCCGAGATACTCCACGGCCGCGCCGCCCGTCTCCGCGGCGAGTCGCTCAAGCAGGGCAGGAGACCCGTTGAGCGCCATCAGAGGATCGAAGATGAGGGTCACGCCGTCACGATGCAGAACTCCGCAGAGATCGCTCTCCGGATCGAGACGCTCGAGCGAATCGACGACTCCCGTCGGCTCAAATCCATACCCCATCGAACGCATCGCACGAACCGTGCTTTCGAGATCTGCCCGCACCAGGATAAGCCCGAAATGCATGCCCATGCCCGGATCTCCGAGGTCGAGGCTCCAGCATACCGAATGCAGCCTCCTTGAACCCAATCCTCACGGGCGATGAATGGGATGACCTTCGACCCGCCCGCTACCATCACCTGATGCAGTGGCTCGCCCGCTGGTATGCCCGGCGGATCATCAACGTGAACGTGAACATTGTCGCCGCGGGGCTGCTTGCCCTTCCACCGACCATGCTCGTGGTTCACTTCTCCCGTCACTGGGGCGTGGATGACGACCACCGCGTCCTGATCCTCGCAATCACCTTCATCACCGACATCATTTTCGACGTCGCGATCTACTTCGTCCTGCACTGGATCGCCAACCATGGCTCCTGGCGGAACAAGTTCCTCGACAAAGCCGAACACCTCCTCGTCGAGCCCGCCCACGCCGGGATGTCCTATATCCGCGACGCCGGCGTCGTGCAGCTCCAGCGGTTTGTCCTCTCTCCCGTCCTCTACATCCTCTGGATGGGCATCCAGTACGTCATGATGTGGGCCGGGTTTGACCGAGTGCTCTCGATGCTCGTCGGCTGGGTTGTCGGTATCGCCACCGCACGAACCCTCCACACGCTCTGGATGCTCCGAGAGGAGCGCATCACGCGCGAACGCCGACTGGCCGCGATGAACCTCTGCGGCAAGTGCGGGTACAACCTCGTGGGCGTCACCGCCGAGAAGTGCCCCGAGTGCGGCCAGCTCATCCAGCGCGGATACGGCGAAGCCGCCGTCGTCGAAGTCGCCACCGCCGCCGTCGCCCACTCCGTCGCGCCCGCCCAGGCTGCTCCGCAACCAAGCGACCGCAACAGCGCGGCGGAAGCCTCCAAGCGGTGAGCCTCGACCTCGTCCGCCCGCCGCTCGGGCGTCCATCGCCGAGGGACGACGCTAGAAGCTGAACACCGCTTCGAGCACCCGCGTGATCCAGCCCTTGTCCGACGCGTCGCGCAACTCGCCCGACGTCTCCTGCACGATCGTCAGGTCCGCGAGCTGGCTCGAAAGCACCGTGTTGCTCGTCGTCACGTCCTCGCGGCGGCACGTACCCGCGAGCACCAGGGTCTTGGTCTCGCCGTTGGTCGTGATGCTCTTGCGGGCTTCGATGACGAGGATGCCGTTGGGCTTGACATCGATGACCGTCGCCGTGATCTTCGCGGTGAAGCGATCGTCGCGCTGGTACGTCCCCTCGCCCTTGTACTTGCTCTTGTCCGCGACGCCGAACTCCACGATCGGTGAGCTGTCGCCCGTGCGAAGCTCGCCCTCGATCAAGTCCTTGAGGCTCGGGAACTTCTTGAGGGACGCATCCTGCTGCATGTCCTTCTTGGTCTCGAGGCTTTCCTTGCTCGTCGACTGGCTGTTCTCATCGACGAGGATCATGACCTGCTGATGCACCTCGAACTTGCGCGGTTTGGGAGGCGCGATGTACATCATGCTCGTCGCCCGAAGCTCTTCGTTGGGCGCGGTCATCGGCGTCCCGTCGGGGCCGACGGTGGGGGGGAGGACTTCGCCGATGGGGCGGAACAAGCTCTGGGCGTGCGCCGCTCCGGCCGTCATCGCCACGATCGAGATCGCAAGTTTCATCGGGAACCTCCTGCTGGAACACTGGTCGCGGCGGGCTCGGCCGCCGTTTCAAAGCCTTCGGAACCGGCCGCGATCGCGACCGCTTTGCCCGGGCCCGCGACGCGGGCCAGGAAGACCTGTTTCTTCTTGTCGGTGCCCTCGAAGGAGATGACGTCGCCGATGCGGCCGTCGCTCCCAGCGCGGGCCATCGTCCTGACGATCACGGTGCCCGCGATGCACGAGACGCTGACCTGCTCACCCTTCTTAATGACTACCGCGGGCTCAAGCTCGTTGTCGAGAATCATCTGGCCCTGCGTGATCTTGCTCGCTTTGACGATCGACCCCATGTCGGCGATGTCGGCGACGGGGAGCGTCGGACCGACCCAGCGTGCTTCGATCTGCGCGTCGCTCAGGTCGAGCACATCGCCCCGCTTCATCGCCGCTTTGGCGATCAGCACGTCGCGGCGGATCAGCACACCCACCCGCGTGGTTCCCGAAGCCACGATCCGGTCCTTCTCGAACACGCGGATCGTCAGCGGCACGCGGTCCGCCACGCCGCTGGGCGTGATCTCAACCGCACGCCCGGTTGTGGAAAGGTCCAAAAGGCCTTTCGAGGACGCTTCGAACGTCAGGCGGAGCATCATCTGATCCACGGAGAAGATCTCGGCGATCCGGGCCGTCACCAGGTCACGAACCGATGATCCGCCGCCCGGGGTGGGAGCCAAAGCCGCAGGCTCGGCCGCGGGCACGGGCGCCGGCCCTTCGACCGGCTTCACCGCTCGACGGACCGTGCACGAAGACCCGTTGAGCGAAAGCCGGCCCCAGTTCACGCCCGAAGCGGCGTTCAGCGCCGTTCGCACCGCGGAGAGCTCCAGCGTCGTCCATGACGCTTCTCCGCCCGTCCACTTCTCAAGCACGACCACGTCGCCGAGGGATTCGGCTGCTTTGCCCTCCAGGTCGGCGACATCCTTGAGCAGGATCTTGCCCTCGCCGACCTCCGCGGTCGGCCGCAGGGTCACGGTGTCCTGGCCCCGGGCGGCCGAGACGCACACCATGACCACCGCGAGAACGATCGCGACCAGACGGCGGGTGTTGGTTCCGGGATAATTGAGCAAGTTCTGCATGCCGACCTCCGCGGGCGCGTCCTTGCGCCCAGACGTCGCCATCCGTGGCGACACGAAGCCCATCGCAACCGTCATGCCAGACGGGTCAGATCTTCACGATTACCGCCGGAGCTGAGCGACCGCCCGCAGCGTGTCGTCCGCCGCCCGGATCGTGTTGCTGTTCATTTCGAAAGCCCGCTGCGTGCGGATCATGTCGATCAGCTCGCGGGTGGGATCGACGTTCGATGATTCGGTGTAGCCCTGCTTGATGGTCCCGCGGTTATCGGTGCCGGGGACGCCCTCAACCGGCCCGCCGCTGGCGGCGGTCTCGGTGAACAAGGTCTCGCCGATCTGCTTGAGACCGGCCGGATTGACGAAATTGACGAGCTGGATCTGCCCGGCCTGCTGGGGCTGGGGGTTGCCGGCCTGCATGAACCAGACGTTGCCGTCGGTGGTGACCGAGACGGAGGTGGCGTCGGCGGGGATCGGGATGTTGGGCTCCAGGCGCCGGCCGTCGGAGCTTGCGAGCACTATGTCACCCTCGGAATTGCGCACAAAGTGCCCGGCGCGGGTGTAGGCGGTGCCGCCGCTGGCGTCCTCGACGCGGACCTTGAAGAACCCGGGGCCGTCGATCATCAGGTCGAACTCGTTGCCCACGATCGGGTTGCCCGGGGTGAAGTTGAGCTGGGTGCCGGCGACCTTGACGCCCAGGCCGACGTACAGGC
>JBIKTT010000288.1:0-4150 GCA_044347925.1 Phycisphaerales bacterium | reverse complement strand
TTCCGCGGCGACATGCCGCAGCTGACGGTGCGTTCGGCGATCACCGGGTTCATGCTCGGGGGCGTGCTGAGCGCGACCAACCTGTACGTGGGCGCGAAGACGGGGTGGACGCTCGGCGTGGGGCTGACGTCCGTCATCCTGTCGTTCGCGATGTACCGGTTCTTCGCCCGCCTTGGCGCGAAGGACATGACGATCCTGGAGAACAACTGCACGCAGTCGATCGCGACGGCGGCGGGCTACATGACCGGCCCGCTCATCAGCGGCATGGCGGCGTACATGTGGGTTGAGAACAAGCTGATGCCGTGGTGGCAGATGCTCCTGTTCAACGTCGTGCTTTCGATCCTCGGCGTGCTCGTGGCGTTCCCGATGAAGCGGCGGTTCATCAACGATGAGCAGCAGCCCTTCCCGGAGGGCAGGGCGTGCGGCGTCGTGCTCGACACCCTCTACACGTCCCAGGCCGCCGTGGGCATGTTCAAAGCCAAGGTTCTGGCGTTCTCGGCGCTCTTCGCGGGAACCATCGCGTTCTTCTCGGGCGAGAACTACCAGAAGCTCATCCAGGAGAAGTGGCTTGGTTTCAAGCAGAACTTCCACCTGCCTCATTACCTCGATGAATGGCTTTACAACCTGATGGGTCGCGCGCCCAAGCTGGCGGGGGTTGACATCCGCGAGCTCGCGCTTCGGCCGACGCTCGACCTCACGATGTTCGGCGCGGGAGCGCTGATGGGGATCAAGTCCGCTTCGAGCATGATGATCGGGATGATCCTGAACTTCGCGGTGATCGTGCCGATCATGATCGCTCAGGGCGAGATCCTGCCCAAGTCCGGTTCCATCGCGGACGGAACGGCGGTCTTCGGCCGGGCCCACATCCTCAACACTTGGGCTCTATGGTGGGGCATCGTGATCATGGTCGTGGCTTCGCTGACCGCCCTTTTCGCCAAGCCGCAGGTCTTCATCCAGGCGTTCAAGGGCCTCACGGGCAAGAAGGACACGGGCCAGGATGTGCTTGGCCACATCGAGCTTCCGCTCTGGGTCTCGTTCGTCGGCGTGCCGATCGTGGGTGCCGTGGGTGTCTGGATGGCTCACGACTGGTTCGGCGTCTCGTGGATCTTCGGCGCAACCGCCATCCCGATGATCATCATCCTGACCCTCATCGCGGCGAGCAGCACGGCTCTCACCGGCACGACGCCGACGGGCTCGCTCTCAAAGATCCCGCAGTTTACCTACGGCGCGCTCGACCCCAAGCACCCGCCGACCAACCTCATGACCGGCGTCATGTGCGTCGAAGTCGCGAGCAACGCCAGCAACCTCCTCATGGACATCAAGCCTGGGTACATGCTCGGGGCCAAGCCGCGGCAGCAAGCCTGGGGCCACGTCATCGGCGTCATCGCCGGCGCCCTCGCAAGCACGCCCCTCTTCTACATCCTCTTCCTCGATGGCTACACGCCTGAGAAGAAGGTTCAGGATCAGATGGTCACCGAGCAGTTCGCGTTCCCCTCCGCCGTCCAGTGGAAGGGCGTCTCCGATCTGGTCACCAGCATCTTCGGCGATTCCGGCAAGGGGACGCTCCTGACGAACTCGATCATCACCTCGATGATCATCGCCGGCATCGTGGGCCTCGTCTTCGAGGTGATCCGCATCAAGTCCAAGGGCAAGTTCCCGCTGGTTCCGCTGGCGATCGGTCTGGGCGTCGTCGTCCCGCCGGATTCGACCCTCGCGATGTTCGCCGGCGCGACCTTCTTCTGGGTCATGCACAAGGTCTACCACGCCAGGAAGGAAAGCACCGGGCACAAGCTCTGGATCGAGTCCCACGAACCGATCTGCGCGGGTCTCATCGCCGGCGCCGCCATCATCGGCATCGGCGACATCCTCGTGAAGGTCTTCCTGCTCAAGTAGCCGACATCCCGATCAGAACGAAACGGCCATTCCTTCGCGGAATGGCCGTTTTTCATTGTTCATGAGAGACAGGGCGATCACCAGTCCAGCGGAGCGTGCCACGAGCGGAAAAGCGACTCGACCGGGACGGAGAGGTCCGCCGCGTCCCACGCGAGCACGCCCGTCGTGTCCAGTCGGCCGATGACCGTGTGCCACAAGCCGCCGCACGACCGCCCGTGATCCGTCAGGATCGTCCGCACCTTCGCAAGGTCGGCTTCACGCACCTCGAGCACGTACCGAGAGGGGTTCTCCGCGAACGCCCACTCGCGCTGTTCGAGGGTCCCGATGTCCGCCGTGACGCGCAGGCCGAGGGGAGACGGGCCGGCCGGCTCGCTCTTGCCGTTCCTGAGCAGGTCGTCGAGCGTGCTTGGCCGCTCGCTCTTCGAAGCCGAGCCCGACGCGATCAGCATCTCCGCCGCCGCCGTCAGCACGCCACCCTCGGAGCAATCGTGAGCGGAAACGACCAGCCCGTCCTTGATCATCGCGGCGACCGCCGAAGCCGCCGCCGGGCCGAGCTTGAGGTCCACGCGCGGGATGCTCCCGCCCGCTTCGCCCGTGAGCATCGCGAGGTGGGACGCTCCGAGTTCGTCGGTCGTGCGGGCACCGACGACGATGAGCACGTTCCCCGAGGCTTTCGCGTCCATCGTGACCGTGCGGGCGATGCTCGGCACGATGCCGATGCCGGTGACCAAGAGCGTGGCCGGGATCTCGATGACCTTGGCTTCGCCCGTCGCCGGATCCTTGTACCGGAGCTGGTTGTTGAGGCTGTCCTTGCCCGACACAAAAGGCGTCCGGTACGCTTTCGCGGCGTCGTAGCAACCCTCGGCCGCACGGACGAGCGTCGCGAGGTTCCGCGGTTCGCCGCAGCTTGGCCAGCAGAAATTGTCGAGGATCGCGATGCGGGTCGGATCGGTCCCGACGCACACCAGGTTTCGGACGACTTCGTCGACCGCCGCAAGCACCATCAGGTACGCGTCACCACCGTTCGCCGCGTCACCCACCGGCGTCTGCAAGCCTTGGGAAAGCGAGATTCCGCGGCCGGAGCCCGCGACCGGCTCGAGCACCGCCGCATCGCCGGGCCCGCGTCCCGCCGGGCCGACAAGCGGCTTGGCGATGACGTTCCCCTGAACCTCGTGGTCATACTGGCGGATGATCCAGTGCTTGCTCGCGATGTTGGGGTGCGCGAGCAGGGCGAGAAGCGAGTCTTGGACGCTCGCGTTGCGCGAAAGCGTGGGCTGTGTTCCGGCGGCGGCCGATGGACCCCGCGCTGGCGATTGGGGCTCGTGGATCGCGTCGCGGGTGGGCATCGGGATGCCGTCGTGCAGGAACGACATCGGAAGCCGGCCGACCTCGGTCCCCTTGAAGTTCAGGATCAGATCCGCACCCGGCGTCCCGAAGCGGCCCAGATCGGCCATCGGCACGCCTTCTTCCGCGCAGATCTGCGTCAGAGCGGCCAGGTGCTTCTCCGGCACCGCGAGCACCATGCGTTCCTGGGCTTCGCTGATCCAGATCTCGGTGTATGTGAGCCCGGCGTACTTGAGCGGAGCCCGCTCAAGGTGCACTTCGGCTCCGATCTCGCCGCCCATCTCGCCAACGGCGGAAGAGAACCCGCCCGCGCCGCAGTCGGTCATGCCGTTGTAAAGCGGACCGGCATCCCGAGCCCGCATGATCGCATCGAGGACCCGCTTCTCCTCGATCGCGTTGCCGATCTGCACCGCGTGGGCAAACTCGGTGCTCGCGTTGGAGCCCAGTTCCGCCGACGAGAACGTCGCGCCGTGAACACCGTCGCGGCCCGTGCGGCCACCGAGGGCGATGATCCGGTCCCCCGGCTGAGCTTTGCCCTTGATCAGATGCCGCGGGATCATTCCGATGCACCCCGCAAAGACAAGCGGATTGCCCACGTGGCGGGAGTCGAAGAAGACCCCTCCCGAGACCGTCGGGATGCCCATCCGGTTGCCGTAATCGCGGATCCCCGCGACGACGTCGGTCAGGATCCGCTTGGGCGGCAAGCACCCCGGCGGCAGGTCCTTCATCTCCGGCATCGCGACGCAAAAGACGTCCGTGCTTGCGATCGGCTTGGCTCCAAGCCCCGTCCCGATCACGTCGCGGATGCACCCGCCGATCCCCGTCGCGGCTCCGCCGTACGGCTCGATCGCGCTGGGGCGGTTGTGCGTCTCCACCTTGATGTTGACGGCCCACTGGTCGTCCAGCGCGATCA
>JBIKTT010000287.1:0-4152 GCA_044347925.1 Phycisphaerales bacterium | reverse complement strand
ACGTCCAGGGCGTAGATGTTGTCGCAGACCCGAACGATCGCGTCCGCCGTGAACGCGATGTTGGGGTCCGGATCGCCAGCCGAAACGTCGAGGCCGCCGAGCTGCTCGGCGTAGTTGATGTCCGTGTCCAGCTGTTCACCCTCGTCGTACCCGATCACATCGAGCACGGCCGACCAGGGGAAGGACTCCATCACGCCGTTGTTGTCGAGGTCGAGGTCGTCGCCAATGGCGCCCGTGAACCCGCGCACGATGATGAAGGTGCTCCCGCCGTTCTCAAGATCCGGGACGAAGTCGCGGACGAGGACGGTGGTTTCGGCTTCCGGAGCCGGGTCAAACTGCGTCGCCGCGTCACGGATCAGGAACAGGCCGTTCGCGCCGGTCGAGTACCCCTCCAGCGGGATCGCCACGTCGACCGTGCCCACCGTGCCGGTCGCTTCGCCGTCGCCCTCGATGACGAGGAACCACAAGCCCGAGAGGCTCTGCGAGGGAGCCGAGCTCTTGAGCTCAAGAAACTCGCGTCCCTGGTCGGTGCCGGGCGAATTGATGAAGATCTCGTTGATCACAACCAGAGGCTGCGCGACAGCGGTTCCCGCCGCCAGCGCAAGCCCGATCCCGCCCGCCACAATGCCGGTGCTCCACTTCATGAAACTTCTCCCTTTCTTTCCACCATTCGGCGTGCGAACTCGCGGCGACACCGCCGCTTGCTCCACGCGCGCTCTCTTCTCTTACCAGTTGATCCCGGGACGGCTCAGCCAGCCGCCGTAGACCTTTCCCTCGATCTCGTCGTACACCGGGGTGCGATACCCACCGCGGTCGGCCACCTCGGACGATCCCCACATCCCGTCACGCATGCCCAGATCAGAAAAGACCGCGACATGGGCGTCGGCGAACCCGATGTTGCCGTTCATGCGGTCGTGCGATGTCTGGCTGTCGCCCGCGAGAATCTTGCTTCCCTTGCCGTGCACAGGGCCCCAGTCGCTGAAGTCCTGACGCCCCACCACCGTGCCGCCCGGCCCGCGGACAAAGCCAGGGCCGTCCGTCAACGTCTTCGCGCCCCACTCCCACGACCCGTTCACGAAAACCAGATCGTTCTCGTCCTCGTTCTGAATCGCGGCATCCGCCATCAGAGCGACCAGCGACGGCGAGCCCGCCATGCCGAGGAATCGCTCGTTCAGCGGGCCGCGAAGGTACCGCACATCTTTCGGATTGGGCACGCTCGCTCGGTCGGCACGCTTGGTGTCGGTGTGAGCCATCTGCCAGCTCTGGCAGTAGTTCGTGTTGTACCCGCGGGTGATGAGGTCCTCGATGTCCGCGTTGGAGTACGGAGCGTTCCCCTCCCGCCGGTACGTGCTCGAACCGTTGATGCGGTTGCGGTTGAGGGTTTCGCTGTACCGCGCAGGGCTGCCGGGGCAGAGAAGCTTGCCCGGCGAACCGTACCCGCCGCGGATCATGTCCGCGACCCAGCCCGTCGTTTCGACCGCCCCATACCCCTCTTCAACCTGATTATCGAACGGACCCGAGCAGAAGAACCCCTTGCTGTCCACCGAGTACGTCGTGGCGGCTTTCACGATCTGGCCGAGGTTCGACATGCAAAGCGTCTGCTTGGCGGCATCCCTCGCCTTGGCCAACGACGGCACCAGAAGCCCGATCAGGAGCGCGATGATCGCGATCACGACCAGAAGCTCAACGAGCGTGAATCCCAGACGCCGGTTGCCGTGGTGCATCATGCGGAGCGAACATAGTGAAGAACCAGTTCGTCACGGATTCGGATTGCGCGAAGTTTTGGTCAAGATACCCCTGATGCGACCCCCCAGCCCGTCACGCGGAAGGCGGATTTGCTAGACGGCGGCCCACCGCCTCCACCACTTCCTCAACGCTGATCCTCTCCATCATCGCCCGGCCGGCAAGCGTGTTCTTGTGCTCGAACACATCACCCTGCCGGAGGTGCTGGATGACGTCGGCTTCGCGCCGGAACGGTCCGACAAGCTCAACGCGCGTGGGGCCGAAGAGCGCCACCAGCGGGCGATCGAACCCGACGGCCATGTGCAGCGCCGCCGAGTCGTTCGCAAGCACCATCGCCGCTCCCTCCACCACCGCCATCAACCCGGCAACGCTTGTCGCGCCAAGCAAGTCCACCACACGACCGTCCCGCGCCGCCAGCGAGAGAAGCGGGCCGCACTGCTCGCGCTCGCTCCTTGACCCCACCACCGCCACCGCATCGCACCCCATCTCGAGGATCGCTGGAATCGCGGCCGCGAAACGCTCCGCGGGCCAACGCTTGCCCTCCCACCGGCTCGTCGGCGCCACCACCGCATAACGCTTGCCCGCAAGCGACGCGGGAACCTCCGCCCGGCCGGCTTCACTCGAGTAAAGCCGCATGTCCAGCACCGGCCGAACCCCCGCGAGTTCCAAAAGCCGGAGCATCCGGTCCACCGTGTGCATGGACGCGTCGACGTGATGCCGCTCCGTGTATCCCAGCCAGCCGAACTCGCGAGCATTCGCGAACCCCACGCGCCGCGAAGCCCGAGTCGCCCACGAGAAAAGCCCGGACCGCGCCAAGCCCTGAAGGTCCACCACGAGGTCGTACCCCCGATGCTTCAAAGCGTCGAGAAACGACCGGGGCCCCGAAAGCCGGAGTTTGCGGATCCCCTTCCCGAACGACCCCCGGTCAAACGGGACCGTTCCGGTCAGCGCCGGATGACTGGAGACCGCCGGCACGAACGCTTCGTTCACAAGCCAGTCGATCGCCGCGCCCGGAAACGCCCTTCGCAGGCTCACCAGGCACGGAACCGTGCGGCACACGTCGCCCAGCGCGCTCGGCCTGATGAGCAGCACCTTTCGCGGCTCGATCGTCCGTTCCGAAATGGCAACCTCATCGGGCAAGACCCAAGGATACCGCCGGCCCCGCGTACAAGGGCTCAAGCCCCAAAGAAATCGGCCCGATCCCGAAACTCCAGCCCCCGAAATGCCATAAAACTGTTTGGTCCGTTCTGTACCGCCCGCGGCCCGCTTCCGCGAGCCGTTGACATCACCCTCGTGGAGACGCCCATGCGCCTGCTGCCCACCCTCTCGGCCCGCCGAATCCTCCGCCCCGTTGCTTTCACCGCCGCTCTGCTTCTGTCCGCGGGCCACGCGATCGCGCAGGACGAAGCGCCCCGTCAATTCATGGTCTTTGAGCACTGGGGCATGCCCAACCTCGTCAGCGAC
This sequence comes from Phycisphaerales bacterium, assembly GCA_044347925.1. GTDB lineage: Bacteria > Planctomycetota > Phycisphaerae > Phycisphaerales > UBA1924 > UBA2396. The sequence goes on along the minus strand of JBIKTT010000287.1, from coordinate 945 downwards.
CCCCGCGACGCCGGCCTCAAGCGCGCCATCGAGATGCTCCCCGCCCGCCTCAACGAACTGCGGGAGGAGATCCCCGGCCTGCCCCCCGAGGTTGTCACGCTCATGGACATGCTCCCCCGCATGATCTCGCGCCCGATGAAGATGGGCATCGCCTACACCCCGGGCGAACCCACCGGCGGCCTCTTCAACTACGGCATCGTCATCAGCATCGAAGCCGCCGACGAAGCCGAAGCCAAACGCAACCACGAACGCATCAAGAGCCTGCTCAAGAACGCCGAAGCCCCCACCTCCGAGAGCAAACGCCTCGAAGGCTTCACCGAGATCCAGGTCGGCCCCCCGGGCAATCTCGCCTACGGCGTCCGCAAGTCCGGCAACGCCTGGCGCAACGAGGTCGTCTACGGCACCGTCGGCGATCTCGACAAGGTCCTCGCGTCTCCGGCAGTGATCAACAAAAACGTCAAGCCGCTGATGGTCGCGAGCTTTGACCTCACCGCGCTCACGCCCGCCGAGAAGATGATCCTCACCGTCGCTCCCAAGGAACAGCCCGAGATCCGCGAGATCGCCGTCCAGCTCCGCAAGAACGGCCTGCTCGGCAACGACGCGATGAAAGCCAACCTCGAAGTCGGCGTCACCGCCGACGAGATGATCACCACCACCCGCGTCGAACGCGCCGGGAAGTTCAAAGCCGCGCTCCACATGGCCGGCGAGCCCCTCACCGAAGCCGACTTCCGCGCCATCCCCGCCGACGCCTCCATGGCGAGCATCGGCGCGGGAGACCTCGGCTATTTCCGCGACGCGATCGATCAGGCTTCCAAAGCGTCTCCCGAAGTCCAGAGCGTCCTCGACCAGTTCAAGGAACAGACCGGGGTTGATATCCGCACCGACATCATCGACTGCGTCGGCGGGTCCTTCGCGATGTACATGTCCGACTCCACCGGCGGCGGC
>JBIKTT010000286.1:0-4165 GCA_044347925.1 Phycisphaerales bacterium | reverse complement strand
AGCCGCACTCGCTGTGGGCACCGGATGTCGTGCGCACGGACGACGGGGTGTACCACTGCTTTGTCACGGTCGTGCCGGGCGTGCACACGGGATGGACAGGGTCGCGGTTCATCGACCATTACACGTCGCGCGACCTTTCGTCGTGGACACAAGCGGGCCGGCTGCCACTGACGTCCGACCGATGCATCGATCCGACGGTGGTGCGGCTGCCCGAGTGGGGATGGCGGCTTTGGTACAAGGACGAAGCTCGCGGATCCGCCACGCTCGCGGTGGAGTCGAAGGATCTGATCACGTGGACGCCTTCCGAAGACCCTGGCGTCTCCAAGCTGTACGGTGAAGCGCCGAAGGTCTTCGAGCTGGGCGGGTTTCACTGGCTTTTGAAGGACCCCGACAGCGGACTGGATGTGTATCGATCCAAGGACCTCGGGGAATGGACGTACCAAGGGAAGATCTTGGACAAGCCGGGCAAGCGGCTTGACGACGGCTCGATCGGGAAGCACGCCGACGTGGTGGTGGAGGGTGAGCGGGCGCTGATCGTGTACTTCACGCATCCGTACGGGCAGAACTTCCCGAGTCGCAACGGTGTCATGCCGTTCCCGGCGCGGCGGAGTTCGATCCTCTCGGCCGAGCTCAGGGTGGTGGATGGAAAGCTCGTATGCGACCGCGATGCGCCGATCGGGGTCCGGCTGGGGTCACCCTTTCGGTGAGTGAATCGCGGGCCTGATCGGACCGGTCGAACACAGGCCGGTGCGGTGCTTTCGGGCGGGCCTTGCACGTCGCGTCGCGAATGGTTCGGGCGGGGTTGCTGCCCGAGCCTTGTTTTCACGATCCAGAGCTTACGGGTGTGGCAGCGCGATACCCGCCCAAGCCGAGAGGAAGCGGGCGATCTCCTCGGCGCCGACGTAGAACGTACGTCCGTTGGCTTGCCGCGCGGCGTTGGGCGGAGTCGGCCAGTCCTCTGGGAGAATCAGGACCGGGCAGGCTTGATTGGCTTCGCCGATCTCCGCGATCACCTCGTGCCTCGGTCGGGGGAAATCGATGGAACGGATGTCGAGCCGATCTCGCAGCGCGGGGTAGTACGCGAGCACACCCTCGACCGTCGCGCTGTGCGGGCAGAAGAACATGCCCGGGCCGGCTTTGGCGTCGGGGAACGAGGGCTTGAGAAGGAAGAGTTTCGGTCGAAGCATGTCTGCGGTCTCCGCACACGGGCGTCCTCACGACGACCGCCGGTGAGCGAGTGATCGTATCGGGTGATCCGGGTCTGAGGGCTCGCGTTACACCGAGGGCTTTGTCTGTCGCTCGATCTCGGCGACGACGGTAAAGCCGTTGACGGCGGCTCCGAAGTGAGCTGCTTTGGCGGCGGCGTAGTCGGGGTTGGCGAAGAAGTCGACGCTGGCTTGGCGGCTGGGGAAGAGGATCGAGAAGAAGCGCGTGATCGGGTGCGGCGTGGGCGACTTGAGCACCTCGGAAACGACCAGGTCGTACTCGAAGCGGCCGCCGAAGCGGGCGAGCACGGGGCTCATGGCGGCGCGGTACTGGACGTAGCGGGCCGGATCGGTGACGTTCATGGCGATGATGAGCTGGAACTCCATAACGAAAGGCTAGTCCGGCACGCGGGCTTCTATGATCGGCCGATGGAAAACTCAAAGCCGCCCGACATCTTGCTCCGACGGACCCAAGCCGCGGACCTGCCTCGGCTTCATGCGATGGAGCTTGATGAAGCTTCGAACGCTCTGGCGGGCACGAAGCCGCGCGATTGGCCCACGTTTCACGATCGCTGGATGCAGATCCTCGCGGATGTCGATGATGGCGTGCTTGGCGTCATTCCTCGCGTCGTTATCGCGGGTGGATCTGTCGTCGGTGCGGTCAACATCTCGCCGCATGAAGGACGTTCAGCGATCGGGTACTGGGTCGCGCGGGAGTGGTGGGGGCGTGGCATCGCGACCCGGGCCGTCGGCATGATGCTCGGCGAGTTCACCCGTCGTCCGCTGATTGCGACGGCTTCGGCGGCGAATCTCCCATCGATCCGCGTGCTTGAGAAGCACGGGTTCGTCCTCGTCGACCGCCGCGCGACGCCCGAGACGCCGCGCACGGTCGCGCGTGAGACGGTGACGCTCGTGCTCGAAGTTTCGCCGCACGCGTGACGCTGGATCCTGGCCGAACCGGCCGAACCGGCCGAGCCTCAGGGACGGGCGGAGCGTTCGTACTGCATCGCGGCGACCGAATTGCCTTCGGTGTCCTGGAACTGGATGAGCGTGCCGACGCGCTCGATCACGAAGGGCTTCAGGTGCACGGTCCCGCCAGCTTTCTCGATCGCCGCCGCGATCGCCCGGACGTCGGCGACGCCGATGGTGCATTCAAAGCCGATCATGCCGCGGCCGCTCACCGGGTGCTGCCGTTGCTGCAGCGAGCCGCCCACCGCTCCCTTCGACGTTTCGATCAGCCAGAACCCGGGCGGTCCCCACGGCTGGAACTTCCAGCCAAAGACGGTCTCGTAGAACCGCTTGGCACGTTCACAGTCGTCGGCGTGGATCGCGAAATGAGCAAGGTCGTTGGGCATGTGGATCATCCTTTCTGAACACGGGCGGGTGCTTGGGCACCGGCATGGTCGGATGGTAACGAATCCACGCGTGGCGTCCTCTCTGCATAACGTCAATGAGTGTCGAGATCTCGCCAACCGCGAAAGAAAGGTACCGAACAGCGGCCCGGGGAGACCGTCCGTTCGCTCGCGCTGAGGCTTCCTGACGGGCACCAGACTGCGGAGCACGCGCACGCCTGGGCGCAGGTTGTCTTCGCGCAGAGCGGTGTCCTTTCCGTTCATGCGTCCTCGATGCGGTGGGTGGTCCCGCCGCAGCGTTGCCTGTGGGTGCCGCCGGGCGTGCTTCACCGGATCCGATGCGAGAGCGAAGTTCACCTGCGGACGGTGTACATCGCTCCGGCGGCTGCCGCTTCGGTGGGGAGACCGCTTGAGGTTGTGGATGTCTCTCCGCTTGTACGCGAGCTGATGCTTGAGGTCGTGCGGATCGGAGTTCTGGACGATTCCCTCGAGGATCATCGAACGCTCGCGACGCTCCTGCTCGCGCGGCTGCGCGAAGCTTCTCCGCTCGGGCTTGCTCTGACGATGCCGGAGGACCCTCGGGCGAGAGCGGTTGCGAGTCGCGTTCTGTCGTCGCTCAGGCCCGGCCATGAGGACACCGCGACCCTTGCGTCTCTCACGCGAGGGGCTGGGGTCAGTACTCGGACGGCGGAGCGGCTGTTTGTCGTGGAGACCGGGATGTCGTTCGGTCGCTGGCGACAGCAAGCACGGCTCCAGTTCGCGGTGCGGCGTCTGGCGGAGGGGGCGGCAGTGGGCACGATCGCGCTCGAGTGCGGCTACGAAAGCCCGAGCGCCTTCGTCAGCATGTTCAAGCAAGCGCTGGGGACGACACCCGGAAGGTACTGCGTTGCCGCGGAGTGATTGTCCACGGGCGAGAGTTCGACCGATTCGCGGCGGAGCGGACGTTTCGCGTGCGGGTTCATCGCGAGCCCGGGCCGACTCTTTCGAGAAGCCGAGCGAGCACTGCATTGAAATCATCGGGCCGTTCGAGATTCGGCATGTGCCCGACACCATTCAACCAGCACAACTCACAGTCCTTCAGGAGCGAACTCATCTGATCGGCGTCGGCTCGGGATGTGAACGCATCCTCATCGCCGACGACCACCGTCGACGGCCGGACAAACCGCGCGAGCACGTCCTCATACGGCGGCCGCTGCGCACGGGCACGAAGCGCCGCCGCAGCTCCACGCGGATCGGTGGCTTGCATCATGCCGAGGACGGCTTGGCCGATCTCAGGCCTTTCTCGCAGGCAAGTCGCCCCGACCATCTTCGGAAGAACCTCGGCCGCGTACCCCGCCATTCCCTCCCGGAGCAGCCGATCGGCCATCGCGGATCGTCGGAGCTTGCCTTCTTCCGACTCCTTCTGAGGGAACGTGGCCGCCAAAAGCAGCCCTCGCACCCGTTCCGGAACTTGCCGACAGACGTCCATCGCGATCTGTCCGCCCATCGACAAGCCACCAACGACGAAGCGATCGATGGAGAGCGCATCAAGCAGGCGAAGGAGGTCCTTGGCGAAATCCTCGAACGCCGCCACGCCGGTTGCCGTTGCACTCTCGCCGTATCCACGGA
>JBIKTT010000285.1:0-4189 GCA_044347925.1 Phycisphaerales bacterium | reverse complement strand
CAGGACCACCACCGACAGCGCGGGCACGGTGCGACGCCGCGGAGCCGCCGGCGTCGGCACCGCTTGAAACCGGTCCGCGAGGCTCGTCGCCGAAGCTTTCCATGTGTGCGTGGGCGCTCCGACCGTGAAGACCACGGGGATCGCGTCACCCTCGGCAAGGATCACCGCGTCGATGTCCGTCAGCGGAGCCAGGTCGCGATCCTGCGCGAGAAAGTCACGCGGAAAGGTCCCCCACTTGAACTCCACCGATCGCGGCTGATCGCGAGACGGGTAGTCGAGGATCATCAGAATCTGCGGCAGCATCGCCTGCGCCACATCGACGAACCCCGGGCGGGTCTCCGGCTGCGCGATGACGATCCGAAACTCCCTCACGATCGGAGTGACCGTGACTCCGTTGATCAACACCGCGTTCGGACGGTCCACCACCGAGCCCGCTCGCCCCGAAGGCTCACCCCCGAGATACTCCGTCAGCGCCCGCCGAAGCTCCGGTTCCTCGGCCGCCCCGACCTCGTCGCGCAGAGCCTGAGGCCAATTGACCACCGCCTGCGCGAACCGGAGGTTCATCAGGAACTCGCCCCGCACCGACCGCTGATCCACCGAGAAACGAACGTCCGCGTGCGCGCCGGGCTTGGGGTGCGCGAACGCGTGCCGCGTCGCCGCTAAAGCGAGAGCAAGCACCAGCACGCGGAAAATCACCAAGCGTCGCATCGTTCCTTGAAAGCCGCCGCCGCGTCCTTCGACGCGGCGGCGGTGATCATTCGCTTTAGCAGCCGACCTCGAAGAGGCCGACGAAGTCGTCGTAGTCGAAGAAGTCCACGAACTCGTCGCCGTTGAAGTCGGCGGTCTTGCCGGGCGGGCAGTTGCCCGTCTCGAAGCAGTTGACGTAGTCATCGTAGTCGAAGAAGTCGATGAAGTCGTCGCCGTTGAAGTCCGCCGCGCAACCCGTCGCGATGCCGACCGTGCCGGTGATCCGGATGTCGCTCACCGCCCACCAGCCGGACTGCGAATCGCTGAACCGCACCCGGACCGTGCTCGAGTTGTTCGGGTTGTTCAGGCCGATCGAGACAACCTCGTCGGGGGTCGAAACCTTGTTCGACGGGTTCCACGTGAGCACGTTCACCCACGTCGCGCCGTTGTTGTAGGAAACTTCAACCGTCGAGACGTGGCCCGCTTCCGCGAACCAGCCCGAACGGAACGAGAGCACCGCCGAGTCGGGGTTCACGCCGCCGATGCCGTAGGACGGGGTGATCAGACGCGCCACGCCGTCGCAGCCGCGAGCCGCGAAGTCGGAGATGAACGCCGTCTCCGCCAGGTGCTGCGTCCGCAGGCCGCCCTGCGAACGGGCCCAGGCATCCACCAGCCACGCGTTGAAGCCGTAGTAGTCATCACCGTCCGAGCAGCCCGTGATCCCGCTGTTGTCAACCGTCAGGTTACCCGGCTGAGCGCTCACCGCGGACCAGTACTGGCACTGCGCGACCGGCGCGGGCTCGAAAGCCACCGCCTGCAGCGCCGTCGGATTCTCGAAGTTCTCGGTGAAGACCGAGTTGCCGTTGACCACGAAGTTCAGGTTGTCAACCGCCCACCACCAGTCGTTGCGGGAGTTGGTCAGCGAGAACTCGAACCGGACCGACTGCGCGCCCGACGGGATCGACAGAGCCGAAGCCGGAATCGTGACCGCTTCGTTCGTGTTGTCCGGCTTGAAGAACGCGCTCGGAACGCCCGTGCCCGAGTTCGAGCCGTCGTCGGAATCCCAGCGGAGAACCTCAACCGGAGCCTGCTCCACGCCGCCGACCGTGTAGATCGCGCGGATCACAGCCGTCTGGTTGTTCAGACGCTCGCCGCCCGGGAGGCACGAGCAGTTGTCGTCAAAGCCTTCATAACGCCAGCTCGAAGCGAAGTTGAACGAAGCCGAAGAGATCGAGCCCGGAAGCGCGATCGACGGGCTCGTCATGAACGCGTTGAAGTTCGACCGGCCGTTGGGAGCATCGTCCCACTCGTCCGGATCCGCGATCGCGACAAAGCCCTGGCCCAGCGTGAACTGCGAACGCTGCTGGTCACCCGCAGCCTGAACCCACCAGTCCTTGTTCGCAAACGACCAGCCACGCCACTCCGGCACGCCGCAATCCACCGGGCACGTGCCCAGCGTGTCGAACGTGCTCGACCAGCCCTGGGGGCCCGCGGGCGACCACGGGGTGAAGCACGGAGCGTAATCGATCGACGGAGCGAGCGTCATCGGAGCCCGCGAAGCGTTCACCGAAGCGATCGTGATGTCCGCGATGCCCTCGAAGACGTTGATGTCGTCGATCGCCCACCACCAGTTGTTCCCGCCGATGTAGCGGAACCGCAGAACCACCGACGAAGCGTTCTCCGGAACCAGCAGCGCGCTCGCCGCAAGCTCGTTCACCGCGTCCGGCTTGAAGTTCGGCGAGTTCTGATCGGATTCAAACCGCAGAACCTCGACGATCTCCCCGGTGTTGTACTCGGCCGTCAGAATCGCCGTCTGACCCGCCTCCCAGCGCCAGCTGGAGTTGAAGGTCAGCACCACGACGTCGCCGGTGCGACCCGAGAGGTCGATCGACGGCGTGTTCAGCGTCGTGTCCAGCGGACCGGGGCTGTTGGCGATGTCTTCAAACTCGTCGCCGTCCGCGACCGCGACCAGACCGGAGGAGTTGGTGAACGCAGAACCGTTCGGACCGCCCGAAGCGCAACGCCAGAAGTCACGCTCGACGAACGACCAGCCGCGCCAGTCCGGCACGCCGCCCGACACGGACGGGTCAAGAGTCACGACCACGCCGTTCGGACCGTCGTGCGTGTACGTCAGATCGCCGCAGTACGTCGCGCCGCAGCCCGTGGGCACCTCGTGCACCGGCGGCTGAAGCGTCACGCTCTCGAAGCTCTCCGCGAAGATCGTCGCGGGAGACCCGGACACATCCGCCGTCAGGGCCAGATTGTCCATCGCCCACCACCAGTCGTTCGCCGCATTGAGGTACGCGAACTCAAACCGCACCGCCGTCGCGCCCGCCGGAGCCTGAAGATCGCCCGCGGCCAGGATCACCGTCTCGTTCGGAGCGTCGGGCTTGAAGAACGGGCTCGGAGAACCGCTGCCCGAGTTCACGCCGTCGTCAGAGTCCCAGTGAAGGACGTCCACGCCGGGCTGCTCGACGCCGCCAACCGTGTAGAACGCGCGGATGATCGCCGTCTGGTTGTTCGTCGCCGTGCGACCGTCGTCAAAGCCCTCGTACTGCCACGAGGAGTCGAACGTGAACGCGAGCGTCTCAAGCGAAGCGCCCGCCAGGCTGATCGCCGGAGTGCTCATCACCGCGTTGTAGTAGCCGCAGCGGGTGTCCGGATCGCCGCGATCGTCCCACTCGTCCGAGTCCGCCACCGCGACGTTGCCCGTCGCGAGCGTGAACAGACGACGGCCCTGGTCGTCCGTGCGAACGCCCCAGAACGCCGTCGAAGCAAACGACCAGCCTTCCCACTCAAACACACCCTCGTTGTTCGTGCACTCAGCGCAATTGATGCCGGGGTACGGGGGGCAGCCCGTCCGGCAGTTGTACGAGGACACGCCGCAGATGTTGTTCACCCAGCCCGCGGGCGGGTTGTGCGTGAACGCCGGAGCGTTGCTGCCGCACGCCGCCGTCACGCGCGGATCGCCCGAGACCTGATTCAACACCGCGCTGTTGAAGTTCTCGCTGTAAAACACCTGACCCATCGCGATGCTCGGCAACGCGAGCCCCGCGGCGGCAACAAGCAACCGGACTGCATGTGGAACACGATTCATCTCTCGTTCTCCGTGAAGAGGCGACCCGCCAGACCTCCCGCGACGCTCGCAAAGCAGGCCAGCGGAGCCAAATCTACACGACGCACGTTCTTGTGCATCGCAAGATTGAGTCAAGCTTCGCCTAAACATCCGTGAGCCGAACAAGACCCCCGGCATCGTGACAAAATCTTCATGGTTTCTGCACACGACGAAGCGCTCGAACGCGGCGGCTCGAGGTATAGTCATCGGTGCGGGGCTTTTGTCGCTGCCCCGTGGCTGACATCGAAAGGACTCTCATGATTCGGGCATCCAGCGAGATTCGTCCGCGTGGCTTTACGCTCATCGAGCTGCTGGTGGTGATCGCCATCATCGCCCTCCTCATCGGCCTGCTCCTCCCCGCCCTCGGAGCCGCCCGCGGTGCCGCAC
>JBIKTT010000284.1:0-4206 GCA_044347925.1 Phycisphaerales bacterium | reverse complement strand
GACCTCGGATCGGTGAACGGCACTTTCGTCGACGGGCTTCGGCTGACGTGCGAGCGTCTGCTGCTGGGGGGCGAGGAAATCACGATGGGACGGTCTCGGATGACGTTCATCCGCCACTCCCCGACGCCGGACCCGGCGGCCGACGCCGACATGCTCAGCCCGAGACTCCGCGATCAGGAGTTCGTCCAGACGTCCTGCTAACGGTCGGTTCCATGTCGCACGCCCATGACGCGGCTTTGCGATGGAGACCGGCGACGATCCCGCGAGCGGCAGGTGGGTTCCTCGGCTCGCCGAACGGAGCGCCAACCGCTCGCGGGGTCATTCCGTTATGATCATGCAATGGCGTACGGGAGAGCCCGAAGAGCGTCGGGAAACGCGGCGATGGCGTCAGGGCTTTTCATCGTCGCGACTCTCATCGCTTCGCGGTGGATGGACGTGGGTTGGTCTCAAAGAATACCGGGATGGTTCCTCGACGTTGCCGCAGGGCAGGTGCAAGTCGGGCATTGGTCATCGATGGGCGGACCCGTCCAAGCTGGATGGTCATTCAGGCTCAGCCAGAGTCCCTCCGGCCCGCACTTGCTTTACGCCAACCGTCCGAACTCGTATCTCGGTCTTGTGGCGGTCAATCGGCTGAACGGATTCGGAGTCGTGGGTACCCGCGTGGGCGTTCTTCCAATGATTCCCGCGATCTGCCTCGTGATCGCGGGGTTCGCGCTGAAGCGGTGGGGGCGGCGTGCCCTGCGACTGAGCAACGATGTGTGCGCGGTGTGCGGATACGCCGTCCTGGGCCTTGCGCCCGGGGCGAAATGCCCGGAATGCGGAAACCTTCCGAAGCGGGCTGCCACAGGGGTCGCAGGGGTCGACGTGCGATAGCTCGATCGACCCTTGCGCCGCAGCTTTCAACTCATCTCCTGCCGAAGCGATCAATCGCTTCCCCCATCGCGTCGGCCGTCGCCCGGATCGTCGTCGCCGTCAGATGTGTGAGCGGATCGTCGATCAGCGCCACCGGCACCGTCGGCAATTCGGCGACAGGCTTCGCTTTGCCCGCCGGTTCGCCGGCTTTGCGGGGCAGAATGAGCAGGATCGCATCGGGCGCGATCCGCTTGAGGTCCTCCGCATCAAGCGTGATGTACGCCGCGCCTGTCGTGATTGCCGGTGTCGCTCCCAGCGAAACCAGGATGTCATGGTGCACCGAACCCGGGCCCAAAGCCGCCGGCGGCGACAACCCGGCCAGCAGAAGCACACGCCCCGCCCGCTCCGCTCCGGGCCGGGGCCGCAGGGACGACTCCAGCGCCTTCTCCACCTCCGCGAGCCGCTCCGGCACCCCCGCACACCCCGCCGCTTGAGCATCCGCCGCCAGCGACCGCGCCACGCCCACCACATCCGCGAGCGAAAGCGGGTTGTAGTCGCGGAGCGTCCATCCGCGGCTCTTCGCCATCTCGGTCAGTCTCGCCGGGACTCCACCCGCTCCAAACTGCCCGATCACCACCGTCGGCTTCACGCCCACCAGCCGCTCATAGTCCACCTCGCCCACTCCATCGCCCACGATCGGCACCGACGCATCAAGCACCTGGTCCCACGCGTGCCGCCCGACGATCACCGGCCCCGCACCCAGATCCTTCAGCGTTGCCGCGAGCGCCGGGCTGAGGACCGCAAGCCTCGGCCCGGTCGACGCCGCCACCGGAGCTTTCCGCTCGCATCCCGCCGCCACTGAAACAAGCACCGCCGCGCACGCCGCGAGCATCGACCGCCGACGCATCACCGGCCCCCGCCAAACGCCGCCGACACCGCGGCTTGAAGAGCTTGGATCGACCCGCGCTCGTGAAGCGGGAACGCCCACGTCCGATCGAGCGCGACCTTGGACTCCTTCGCTCGCGATTCAAGTGCAGAAACCTCGCGGGCCAGGCCCGCCAGAGCGTCCTGATGCTCGATCCGCACGCGCGACAAAAGCTCCTGAAGCGACGAATACGCCCGGTACGAGTCCGCGCCGCGCTTCCGCAGGCCGCGGATCTCCTCGACAAGCTCTTCCTTCCGCCGCTGCGACCAGCTATCGCCGAGCGTCTGCGGCGTGTGCCTCGCGTGGTGAAGCGACCATCGCGCCCGCGCCAACGACTCCGGGCTTGGCGGCGGCGAATCTGAAAGCTTCGCCAGAAGCGTCCCCGTCGCCACCACCGCGGGCGCAAGCTTCCACGAAAGCCACGCCCCCAGCCACTCTTCCGCGATCACGTCGTACTTTCCGCCTCCCAGCCCGTGAATGAAAAGCTCGCACCCCGCGTGACGCATCAGGCCCGTCATCAGCAGCGCCCGCGGCGCAAGCTCACCCGTCGGTATCCCCGCGATCGTCGACGCAAGGACTCGCCCGCGAGCCGCATCCGCACGCACACGCCAAAGCGGCAGCTCCCCGCGAGCCGCGTTCAGCGGAGCCATCCCCGCGCCCGCGTGCCGCGCCACCGCCGCGTTGTACGCCGCGATGCACGCCGCGGGATCAGCCTTCATCCGCTCCACCACCTCGGCGAAAAGCTCAGTCCGGGTCATCCCCGTCGCCCGGGTCCACGTTACGCCCGCATCCATCGGCCCCAGAAGCTTCCGGGTCGTCCGGATCACCTGCTCCGCCAGATCCGGAGCGTCGGCCGTATCCAGAAACGCATCGCGGATCGCTCCCAGCCCGCACGCGACCGCGCCCGTCGCCGCCGGCTTGTCTCCCCAGCGAGGCTCAAGCTCTCGCGCGGAAAAAGCCGCTCGCGCCGCCACCGGCACATCCGTCTTCCGAGCATCCGAAGCCGAGATCCGCCACTCCGCCGCGACCAGCGTCTTGCCGCTCGACGGATATCGGATGATGCCCGGCTCGTTCGCGTCCTGATCAACCACCAGCCACGCCGCCGCGGCTTTGCTCGATCGGGCCGCGTCCCCGAGAGCCAAAAGCTTGGTCAGAATCCCGGCGTGCCAGAGCTCCGCTTGATGCCCCGACATCACCACGCGCCCGGACGGCAAGCCCATCTGCTCGCGGAACCGCGGCGCCGACGCGGGCGCCATATAGCCCGAGACCAGCGCATTCCACGAACCCGCTTGCGGCGAGAGCATCACCTTCGGCGACCAGACGTCCGCCTCGTCCTGTCGAGCGGCGGGATCTCCCGCCTGCCCGGAACCGTGCTTCGTCATCGCGTGCGTCACAGGCAACAGTAGTTCGTCTCGCCACACCCCGAACGCACCGCCACGCCCATGCGCTCAATCTCCGCGTCCATGACCGACCGGTAGTGCGCCAAGCGGCGCTCCGCGTCGTCCAGATTGCCCCCGAACGTCCGCGTCGTGTCGTTGTAGATCCGCTTGACCGGCACCTCGCGGATTCCAAGGCCCAGCGCCGCCGCTTGCACCCAGAACTGCATCGGGAACGCGTACCCCGTTTCCGTCAGCGACATCCGATCCACCGCCGAGACGCGGTGGGCTTTGAACCCGCAGAAACTGTCCGTCAGCGACAGCCCGAACCTCCGGTTGATGTCGCGTGTGACGGTCTGGTTGATCCGCCTGCGATCCGCCGGCGGCAGATCGTCCATCGGCGTGGGCACCAGGTACCTCGAACCGCTGATGATGTCCACGCCCGGCCCGGCCCGAAGGATCTCCGACACGAACATCGGGATCGCCGCGGGCTCATGCTGCTCATCGCAGTCCATCGTGAGCACCCAGTCGTAACCCTCGCGTGCCGCGAACGAGAAAGCGTCGATCAGCGAGCGACCGTACCCCGCGTTCTTCGCGTGGCGGATCACCCGAACCGGAAACTCGCGCACGATGTCCGGCGTCGCATCCGTCGAACCGTCATCAATCACCACCACGTCCGACGCGTACCGAAGCACGCTCGTGAGCACCGCGCGAGCGTACTTGGCTTCGTTGAACACCGGGATCGCCACCAAGACCCGCATGAGCGCCTCGTTCCTTCCCCGAACCGGCCCGTTCGGCCAGCCCGGTCTCGCTTCCACCACAGAAGCCCACCAACCGAGTATATCGACCAACATCGATACGTTCCACCCCATGCTTCAGTTCGTGCAAAGACGCCGTTTGGATGCCGAATACCTGTTCAGGTCTCATCCGCCGCAGCATCCGCCGAGCCCAACGCACCCCCGCCGTCAAGCGTCAATGATCGTTCGTGCCGACCGTCATCGAGATTTCGGACCCCGAGGATCCCAGACTCGCCCCGTACCGCGACCTGAAAGA
>JBIKTT010000571.1:0-4210 GCA_044347925.1 Phycisphaerales bacterium | reverse complement strand
CATCAATCATGAGGGCATTGTCTGCATGGCAAAAATCGCTGGTGGATCCCTGCGCTGAAACGATCGGCCTTGTACCGCAAGCAATCGCCTCTAAGACCGGCATATTGAAGCCCTCTGCGCGGTAGGGCGAAACATAAAAGTCTGCTGCATTCATGACTGACCGCATCGCCTGAAAACTAAGGTAAGAGGGGATAATTCTTATGCCTTCAAGTGCTCGGGCTTGTAGGCTTGTGTCGTATGGCTTCAAGATCTCCTGGACATAGGCTTGGACTCCGACGCCATAGACGCTGCTTTGATCTTTCAAAATCAAAAATAAATGTCGATGGGTTTGCCTGAGTCGGGCAAAGCATTGCACCAAGATATCCAAGCCCTTGTTCCAAACCGGAGAACCTACATTTAACAACACGACATCTTCCGGTGTGAATCCTTGGAGCGATCTAATCTTCGCTACTTCTTCGTTTGCCATTGGGTGATACAGATCCGGATTGACACCGTTAGGAATAACAACCACATGCTCTGGTTTAAATCCACCGTTTACTAAACGCTGCTTAGACCATCGGCTTGGAGTGTGGATCATGCCACCTTGATCTTCAAACTGGCGAATGTTGCCGCCGCCTTCAGCGAGCTTGGTGATGCCAAGGCCCAACTCAGTGACCAGATAACTTACGAGGCGCTGCTCTGGGTCGAATGAGAGCTTGCTCGGAGATACTAATCGGTAGATGAGGTCAGGTGCTTCTAGCTCAGGTTCGAGTAAGGCGTCTACCTCTTGAATACTACCTAGCGAGAATCCTGGGTCTTTTCCGTCGTGTTGACCAGGATGTAAATATTCTTGTTCTTGATGGTGAAGATCAAGGCCACCTTCACGCAAAAGAGCTTGTAATTGCAGGCGAAAAACCAGTGAAAACGAGTGCGACCCTCTCATCCAGGCCTCAGTTCTAACTCTGGGCATCCTCATCGCGTACGTACCGCCAGACCGTTGGCTCGCGTGGAACTTCCACTGGGATCTTCGAGCAATTTCACAAGCTTGTCCTCGAAGTCGCGTGCAAACGACTCGGTATTAAAGAGTTCGCCTCGCACTTTTAGATTTTCCAAATGCTTGCGAGCTTCTTTCACTGTTTTTCGGTCCCTTTCTAGCCCCAATGCAATCGCCTTTTGTTCATACTCGATTTCGTTCGTACAAATCAAATGATCAAGTCCAACAGAATGCAAGAGGCTTCCAGCCATCCTGGAGATATAGGTCTTCCCCGCATGGGTCAGTATAGGCAAACCCATCCAAAGTGCGTCATTGGCAGTGGTTCCAGCGTTGTAGGGAAATGTATCGAGAAACAAATCGGCCTGTTTGAATCGAGCCAGATAGTCGGGTGGCGCAACGCGCGAAGCAAGAATGAGTCGATCATGAGATACACCAACCCGAGTGGCCGCCTCTTGCATATGTTTGATCGACCAAGGGTTGTCGCCAAGTAGCCAGAGCACGCTATTTGGACATGCCTTGAGGATCCTCATCCAGCAATGAAATCGTTCAAACGTGAATTTATAGTTATTATTGAAAGCACAAAAAACGAAGGCTTCCTCGGGTAAACCGAGGCTTGAGCGGTCGGGTGTCGCACCAACTGTACGATGGCGATCACTGGTTTGAAAGCAAGCGTCAAGACGCATAGGCTTTTCGCTGAAATGCTGCTCAAGTTCACGAGGATAGACAAAATCGTCGGCGACAATGTAGTCTACATAAGGAATTGCACAGCTTCCCGGATAACCAAGATATGATATTTGTATCGGTGCTGGGCCCGCAGACAAAATACCTGGCCTTGCGCCAGACGTAAGTCCTTGTAAATCGATAACAATATCAATTTCATCGCGACGAATGCTCTCCGCAGCCGCTTCATCGCTCTTTGATCCGACCCTAACATGATGGTCAAGCGCACTTCGAATCCGACGCTGGATCGATGTACCATCATCGCGACTCCAACAATAGCCAAAAACCTCAAAGCGCGATTTATCGTGATGCTCAAGTAGTTCGACTATCAACAGCCCAACAGCATGCAGACATAAGTCACCCGACACATAGCCAATACGAATACGCTTGTGCCGATATCGGTGATTCGGTGCAACTATGCGTTGCCTAAGGGGCACGCGCTCTTTGACGGTTCGCTGAGCGCAGCGCAATTGCACCTCAGGGTCATCGCTTGCTGCCATGGTGGCAAGCGGCGAGGATGCCTCAACCATCATTGCTACGGTGACTTCCCCAAACGGCTCAAGCACCGGCCATCGACATTGTTTTTGTCGAATATGAACCCAGTGATGAAGTACCTTCGACTGCTTCGGATCGATGGTGAGGCTTTCTTTCATGAATCGCTCGGCGGATTCATATTGACGCATTTGCTCTAGCAAGCGACCGAGTTGGTTTAGCAGGGATAGACAGTGCGAGCGTTGTGAAGGTGCTCGAATACCATCTTCTGAGAGTCCGCGCTTCCAGGCATCACAAGCTTCCTCAAGTCTCCCCAGGCGCTCAAGCAATAGGCCAAGGTTGAGATAGGCTGGGTAAAGCTTAGGCTGTAAAAACAGAGCCTGCCGACATGCGCCTTCTGCCTCAGCATGGCGATCGAGCTTTGCAAGATACGTGGCGTATTGAAACCAGATCAACGCTGACTTCGATCCGTCAGCACTCGCTAAAGCCTGACGAACCATGGCTAGGGCAATTTCGACCTTGCCCGCGTTAAACTGCTGCTCGGCCACCTCAAAGGAATAAGCTGGCTGCTGGGAATCCGGCAGGGAAAGTGCAGGATTTTCAGCCTCTACAACAATGGTCGCTTGTTCGAGTGTGTTGATTCGCTGCCGGATCCGCTCAAAAACCGCACCATAGGCCTCGAAGCCTTGCTCACGAAATGCAAGCTTTAGGGCATCGCTGATGATCGCATCGTCTCGATGGCGTCTAAGACCGCTAAGCGACCAAACGGTTAAGAAACTGTTGTAAGAACCAGTCTTCCAACGGGCCTGGCTTGCTAGTAGCACGGAGGCAATGCGTTCGAGCAAAAATACTTTTCGCTGAACTTGGCCTGGATAGCGAGTACTTTCCGTGAGGGCTTGTTTCAAAGCCCCCTCTCGGCCTTCACAAATATTGAAGAGCGCCTCAGTGATGCTAAACCACTGCTTCCAAAACGCACCGCTTGCAACAAAAAAATTACTAAAGACTACATGGCGCGAATCCATAATGAGTCGGTCAATCTGAACTGGGAACTTCACTGAATCAAAAAAGGACTGGGCTAGCCTTGTCATCCCAGGGTCGAATACCTCAGACTGTTCAAAAACGTGTCGAAAGAATGAGCCCATGTCTGGCTGTGGGCTGAACAAAACCACATCGGCTCCCATAAGGCGATGTTTCCGCGTGATTTCCATCACTTGATGATGGGAAAGCTGCGTTTTAGCTCGAAAACGAGGTGAGAAGAAACCATACAATACGGTATCGCTGAGCTTTGTTGATCGCAGATAGTTCCGTATTGGCCAGTACTCTCTCCAGTCTGGCCTCGGATTATCCCGATTATCAAGAACACGATAACCAGGATCGTTTGTCTGATTAGGATCATCAGAATATACAATCTGGAACAATCTAATATCGAGAGATTCAGACTTATGCATAGGCTTCATGCGAATAATCGTTGCTTAGGGTGGAACTGGTTGCCTTCATACTTAGGGCCATTGGTTCAAAATATTGGCGCCACCATACTAGAAAGCGACAATTCACGCTCGCTTTCGGTTTTCATTGCAAGTGCGCATCAAGTAGCAGGAGCCTTCGGCCATGAATAGTAGTAGCACGACGTCTACAGAAGCGGCAGCGCCGCAACCTTTGTTTACCACATCTTCAAGCCAATTTCCCTCTTTGGCCGCTTACAGAAGTTGGCTCCAGAGTCAGGGCGGACAAAGCGGTGTGATGAATACGAGCGCCATCATTGAGGCAGACCTAAACAAAGACGGCAAAAACGAGTTAATTGTTCAGTTTTCAAGCTATCCAAGCGCTGCCTTGGGTGCATTGAGCAACCTTCCAACGCCCAATCGACTCGTCATATTTTCTCTTGGCAGCGACGGTAGCTATGCCGATGTGACATCGAGCTATTTGACATCCAACTTAAATGGAGCAGTGAGCCTAGCTGGTCAAATTGCTAATTCGGCAATCGCTGACCTTAACCGCGATGGTAGTCCTGACATAGCATTCGCA
>JBIKTT010000283.1:0-4244 GCA_044347925.1 Phycisphaerales bacterium | reverse complement strand
CATGGTTCTGCAAGCGGCAGGGCGCGGAGTCGGGGCGCACCGCAGACCCGGGGGGCCGGGGCGGGCGACGACGCCGGCTTACTGCTTCTTCTTCTCCTTGGGCTTCTCGGGAGCGACCACCCCGCCGGCGAGCGTGCGCTTGAACTCCACCTGCTTGTAGCACTCGATGACGTCGCCGACCTTGATGTCGTCGTACCCGACGACCTTCATGCCGCATTCCATGCCGGTGCGAACATCCTTCGCGTCGTCCTTGAACCGCTTGAGCTGTTCGAGGACGCGCTCGTTCTGCACCACCACGCCGCCGCGCGTGACGCGGATGAAAGCGTTGCGTTCGATGACGCCGTCGGTGACGTAGCAGCCGGCGATGGTGCCGACCTTGGAGATATTGAAGACCTGGCGGACTTCGGCGTGGCCCAGGACCTCCTGGCGGAGCTCCGGAGCGAGCATGCCCTCGGCCGCGGCTTTGAGGTCATCCGTGATGTTGTAGATGACGTCGTAGGTGCGGATCTCGACGCCCTTCTGCTCGGCGAGCGTGCGGGCTTCGCCCAGGGCGATGACGTTGAACCCGATGATGATCGCTTTGGAAGCGTCGGCGAGCTGGACGTCCGAGCGGTTGATGCCGCCGACGGCCGAGTGGAGCACGCGGACCTTGACCTCGGCGGTGCCGATCTTCTCGCATTCCTTGGTGAGCACGTCGACGGTGCCCTGTTCCGCGGCTTTGAGAACGATCTTGATCTCCTTGACCTCCACCTCGTTGTCCTGCATCTGCGAGAACAGGCTGTCGAGGGTGAGCTTGGGCTTGGCCAGTTCGGCTTCGCGCTCGCGGTGGCGACGGTGGTCGGCGGCTTCCTCGGCCTTCTTGAGCGAGGAGACGACGTAGAACTTGTCGCCCGCGTCGGGCACCATGTCGATACCGGAGATCTGCACCGGGCTGGGCGGCAGCGCCTCGCGGATCTTGACGCCGCGGTCGTTGTGGATGTCGCGGACGCGGCCGAAACCGCGGCCCGCGACGACAAAGTCACCAACCTTGAGCTTGCCCTGCTGGACGAGCAGGCTGGCGACGGCGCCGCGGCCTTCCTCGGTGCGGGCTTCGATCACGACGCCGCTCGCCGTGCCGTCGAAGTCGGCCCGGAGGTTCTTGAGCTGCGACTGGTAATCGAGGAGTTCGAGGAGTTCCTTGATGCCCTGCCCGGTCGTCGCGCTGGTGCGCACGATGTCGGTGTCTCCGCCCCACTCGGTGGGCTGGAGGCCAGCGTCCGCGAGCTGACGCAGGGTCTTCTGGACCTGGCTTTCGGTCGCGTCGGGGCGATCGATCTTGTTGAGAGCGACGACGAGCGGGACGCCGGCGGCTTTCGCGTGGGCGATGGACTCGATCGTCTGGGGCATGACGCCCTCGGGCGCGGACACGACCAGGACGATGACGTCGGTCATGTTGGCGCCGCGCGAACGCATGGACGTGAACGCTTCGTGGCCCGGGGTGTCGAGGAAGACGATTTCCTTCTTGTCACCGGCGACCTCGACGGGAACCTTGAAGGCGCTGGTCCGCTGCGTGATGCCGCCGGCTTCGCCCGCGGCGACGTTGGCGTTGCGGATCCTGTCCAGGAGCGACGTCTTGCCATGGTCGACGTGGCCGAGGATCGTGACGACGGGCCCGCGCGGGCGTTCATCGACGGCCGCCCGCTTGATGAGATCCTCGTCGAGGACCTCTTCCGCGGTCTTGGCTTCCACGACCTCGAGCTCGATGTCGAAGTCCATCATGATCTCGATGGCCTTCTGCGGGTCCATGCCCGAGTTGATGGTGGCCATCACGCCCTGCAGGAAGAGCTTCTTGACGATCTCGGCGCCCTTGACGCCGGTGACCTCGGAAAGCTCCTTGATCGTGAACGGCTGGGCGATCTTGAACTTGTTCTCGATCGGGCCGATCTCACCGGGGCCGCCGGGGCCCTTCATCTGCTGCTTGTGCTTCTTGACGAACCCGCCGGCGCGGGCGAGGCGAGCTTCGCGCTCGATGATGTCCTGTTCGGAGAAGACCTGACCGCCGACCCAGTTGTCGGGCGTCGTGGTCGCGCGACGGCGATCCGGCACGCCCGCTCCCGTGGAGCGACGCATGCCCGGTCCGGCGCCGGGGCCGCCGGGGCCCGCGCCCTTGCGACGCGGGCTGCGACCGCGATCATCCTCCGTCTCGCCCGGACGGGCGGGACCGCGAGGCGCCATGCCGCCGCCGGGACCGGAGGGCGCGCCGGGCGTGAAGCGACGCGGACGCGGAGCTTCGAGCCGGTCCGGCTCTTCGACGCGCACGACCTTGGGGCCCGACAGCTTGGCCGGAGCTTTCTGAACCGATGCGAGCTGCGGCCCCGCCGGCGAGACGACCGTCGGCTTGCGCGGAACGTTCATCGTGACCGAAGGAGAATGCGCGACGGGGGTCCGGGGAGCGGAGCCGGGCGGATTGCCGGGGCCGGAAGGGCGGCTGACCGGCGCGACGGGCGCGGCCGGGGCTTCCGGAGCGGGCGCTCCGCCGGTCGGCGGCGCGATGTGCGTCGGAGCGATCGGACGAGAGACGACCTCGGGCCGGGCGGGCTCGACGGGCTTCTCAACCACCGGCGCGGACGCCGCCGGACGGATGACCGTCGGTGCGGGAGCCTGCGGCTTGTCGGGAGCTTTCTCGACGGTTGGCGCGACGGGCCGGGGAGGCTCGGCGGGGATGTTGACCGACGTCGGGAGGGGTGCGGAGGTTCGAGCGGGGGGCGGGGCTTCGGGCGTCGCGGGCTTGGCGACGACGGTGGCTCCGGCCTTGACGACGACGGGCGTGGCTTTCGCGTGCTCGTCGGGCGGTGGGGGCGTGGGCTCGGCCGGCGCGGCTTTGGGAGCCTTGGCTTTGGGAGCGCTCTCGGCCACGGCGACGCTTCCGCCGCCCGCGGCGGGGAACCACTCGCGGATGGACTCCACGAGGCCCGGCGACACGGTCGCCATGTGGTTCTTGACCTTGTCCGGTGAGACACCTTCCTCAACGCACTTGGCGATGATCACCTTGGACTCGATCCCCAGTTCCTTCGCCAGTTCAAAGATCCGCTTGGCTGCCAAACGCGTTCTCCAGCAAGTTTCCCGCCACCACCGAACCCCGATCCCTCACACTCACGCATCCATCGTTGGCTGAACCCGTCCCGTTTCAGGACTGGCCCAGAATGTCCGCCGCACGGGCGTCGTCGGCCGCGCTGGGAGCCGCGGCCGGGCCCGCTCCCAGGATCGCCGCCGCCGCCGCTTCGCCCGACTCGGCCGAGCCGCCCTCGAGCAAGGCACGCCGCGCCGCGTCCTGCGCCTGGGACTGCTCCCGGGCTTTGGCTTCCTTCTCCGCCTGCTGCTGGGCCGCCACGACCTTCGCACGGGCCGAGGAGATCTCCACAACGTTCGTCGCGTACTCGACCGTGATGCCAAGCTCGCCCGCGATGACCTCGGCTCCAACCTCTTCGATGTCGAAGACGCTGACCATGCCCAAAGCCGCGAGCTTGTCCACCATCTCGTCCGTGATCCCCTCGATGCCCTTGAGCGTCTCGGACATCGCTTCCAGACCCTTGTTGAACTCCGCCGGCGTCAGGATGTCGATGTCCCAGCCCGTCAGACGGGCCGCGAGCCGCACGTTCTGGCCACGCTTGCCGATCGCCAGCGACAACTGGTCATCGCGCACGACGACCGTCGCCCGGCCCAGTTCAAAGCAGAGCGAGATCTCCGCCACTTCCGCCGGCTTGAGCGAGTTCTGGATCAGGATCTGGCTCGACTCGTTCCAGCGGACGATGTCGATCTTCTCGCCGTTGAGCTCATCGACGATGTTCTTGATGCGGCTGCCGCGGACACCCACGCACGCGCCCACCGCGTCGACCTTGCTGTCGACCGACGAGACGGCCATCTTGGTGCGGTACCCGGCTTCGCGAGCCATGGCCTTGATCTCAATCACGTGCTCGGCGACCTCGGGGACCTCGACCTCGAACAGACGCTTGATGAAGTCCGGGTTCGCTCGGCTGAGGACGATCTTGACCTGGCTGCCCGCGTCGCGGACGTCAAGCACGAGGCACCGCACGCGGTCGCCGGCGGTGAAGACCTCGCCGGGGATCTGCTCGCTCTTGGGCATGAACGCTTCGGCCCGGTCGATCGTGACGACCAGGCTCCCGCCCTCGTACCGCTGCGCCGTGCCCGTCACGATGTCGCCCACGCGCTTGCCGAACTCTTCCAGGATCGAAGCCCGCTCATCG
>JBIKTT010000282.1:0-4253 GCA_044347925.1 Phycisphaerales bacterium | reverse complement strand
GCGGCGGGGGAGGTCGACGGCGGCGATCTTGACGACGACGGCGTCGCCGGAGTTGAAGCTTCGGCCGGACTGGGCGTCGACGAGGGCGCCGGTGCGCTGGTCGATACGCCACATGGGGGCGCGGTTGTCGCGGGTGACGTCGCCGGGGAGGTCTTCCTTCTTGATGAAGCCGTCGATGAGGAACTTGTCGATCTGGACGAAGACGCCGCGGTTGTTGACGCCGGTGACGACGCCGGGATAAATCTCGCCGAGGCGGTCGGCGAGGAGCTGGAGGACGAGGAACTTCTTGAGGCTTTCTTCGGCTTCGGCGGCTGCGGACTCGCGCATGGTGGCGTGCTTGCCGACCTCGACGAGAGCTTCGTGGGTCTCGCACATGGTGCTGTCGCGGAGAGCGCGGCCGAGGGCTTTGCGTTCTTCCTCGGACTTGGGCCGCTTGGTGTTGTTGTCGGTGCGGCGGAGGTATTCGGCGATGCAGCGGTGGACGGTGAGGTCGGCGTAGCGGCGGATGGGGGAGGTGAAGTGGGCGTAGGCCTTGCTCGCGAGGGCGAAGTGGCCGATGAGGAGCGGGGAGTATTCGGCTTTGGTGAGCGTGCGGAGGACGGCCATGTGGACGGCGCGGGCGGCGGGGGTGCCGCGGGTGCCGTCCAGGAGGGTCTGGAGTTCTTCGCGCGTGGGGCTCTTGGGGATGCGGAAGCCTGCGACCATGGCGGTCTTGCGCATGTCCTCGACGTTGCCGGGGGTGGGCTCGGGGTGGACGCGGCGGAGGAGCGGGACTTGGTAGCGCTCGAAGAGGCGGGCGACGACCTCGTTGGCTTCGACCATGAACATTTCGATGAGCGTGTGGGTGAAAGCGTCATCCTCGGGCTCGGCGTCGACGACGCGGCCTTGTTCATCGAAGATGAGGTTGGCGTCGGGGAGCTCGAGGGAGATCATGCCGTCGCGTTTGCGGCGGCCCTGGATGGCTTTCGCGCAGCGGTTCATTTCGCCGAGGGTTTCGAGGAGCTGGTCGGTGTACTTGGGCGGGGTCTTGGCGTGCTTGCGGGCTTCCTCGATGTTGCCGTCGATGAGGGCCTGGGCTTCGAGGTAGGTGAGGCGTTTGGCGGACTTGATGAGGGTGTTGGCGACGCCCTCGCTGCGGCATTTTCCGTCGGCGTCGTACGACATGAACGCGGACTTGCAGAAGCGGTAGACGCCTTCCTGCAGCGAGCAGATCCCGTTGGAGAGGAGCTCGGGGATCATGGGGATGACGAGGCGCGGGAGGTAGACGGAGTTGGCGCGGTCGCGGGCTTCGAGGTCGATGTCGCTTTTGGGCGGGATGTAGTGGGCGACGTCGGCGATGTGGACGGCGAGGTCCCATCCGCCGGGGATGGATTCGCTTCGGCGGATGGAGATGGCGTCGTCGTAGTCTTTGGCGTCGGGTGGGTCGATGGTGATGATGAAGTCGCCGGTGAGGTCGGCGCGGGAGCCCCATTTGTTGGTGAGGGCGGCGATGCCCTTGGCTTGGTAGTCGGCGATCTGCTGGTCGTATTCCTGGGTGACCTCGCGGGCTTGCTGGTTGCACTCTTCGGGGAATTCGCCGGGGAGGTTGTACGCGGCGATGGTGGCTTGGGTCTCGACGTCGGGGCGGCCGGCTTCGCCGAGAACTTTGGTGATGACGCCTTCGGGGAGCATTCCCATCTCGGGGAAGACGACGAGGTCGATGACGACCTTGAGGCCGTCGCGGACGTTTTTGGCTTCGGCGTCACGGACGACGATGGGCTGGGTGATTTCCTTGCCGTCGGGGTAGACGAGCCACTGTCCGCCCTTCTTGATGATCTCGCCGGAGAAGGTGGTGCGTTTGCGTTTGACGACTTCGACGATCTCGCCGGTGAAGCTTGCGAATCCGGTCTGGCGTTCGCGTCCGCGGTCGCGCCAGACCTTGATGGCGACGGTGTCGCCGGAGAGGGCGTCCTTGGCGTAGGCCTCATCGATGTAGATGGAGCGTTCGCGGACGGGCTCGATGGGCTGGGCGAAGCCGCCGCCCTTCATGATCTTGCGGAAGACGGCCTGGACGGTGCCGTTGGGGTTCTTGTCGATTTTGTGTTCGATGCTGGGGAGCTGGACGTGGCCGCCGGCGGTGGCGACGAGCATGCCGCGGCTCACCAGTTCGCCGACCATCGAGCGGAACTCTTCGCGTTCGTCATCGTCGATGCCGAGGTCTTGGATGAGGGTGTCGGGCTTGGAGGGGACGTACGCCTCGTGCTGGATGTGGGCGAAGAGGCGCTTCTCGAATCTCTGCATGGGGTGAGCGTAGGGCCACTTGCCGCGATTGAACGTGAATCACGGGTGGAACGGAGATGAAGACGGGGTTCAGTGGGCGGGCTGGGTGACGACGTGGCGCGGGGTGAGGCCCAGGTGCTCGCGGACCTTGACGAGCTCGCCGACGGAGTCCTGGCTTGCCATGTGGGCCATGCCGGAATCGAAGGGGAGGACGTGCTTCATGCCGACGAGAGCGGCGATGTCGGCCTGGATGGCGGCGATCTCGCCGGGGACGCCCCAGACGCCCTGCGTGGAGCCGTGGACGTAGGTGTCGCGGATCCAGAGGAGGAGTTCGGGGAAGCTGAGGCGGTCGGGGCCGACGAGGTTGTAGGTTTCGCCGAAGGACTTCTCGTTGGGGATCGCGGAGACGAAGGCTTTGGCGACGTCTTCGACGGCGACGGGCTGGACGACGGGGTCGATGCGGTGGACGGGACCGAGGGGGACGGAGGTGTCCTCGACGCCGCGGGTGAAGTAGGGCATGAAGATCCAGGGCTGTTCCTCACCCTTGGCCCAGTTGATGGCTTGCTTGATGAACTTGCTTCCTTCGCCGAGGATGAAGCTGGGACGGAAGACGGTCCAGTCGAGGCCGCTGGCGCGGACGAGCTGTTCGCCCTCGAACTTGGTGCGCTGGTACTCGGCTTGGCCGGTGGGAGAGGCGCCCAAGGCGGACATGTGGATGAAGCGTCGGACGCCGGCGCGGTCGCAAGCGGCGAGGAGGGCTTTGGGGGCTCCGACGTGGGCTTGCTGGAAGGTCAGGCCGTCGCGTTCTTCGCGGATGATGCCGACGAGGGCGATGGCGGCGGAGCAGCCCTTGCAGAGCTCATCGAGCTTGGCGGGGCTGAGGGCGTCGCCGAGGACGACCTCGACGCGGGGGTCGCGCGGGAGGTGGCGTTTGGCGGAGGATTCGGACTGGGCGAGGGCGCGGACGGCGTAGCCCTGCGCGAGGAGTTCGCGGACGACGTAGCGGCCGACAAACCCGGTGGAACCCGTGACAGCGACGATCTTCGGAGAGGTCATGGGGCGATGATAGCCGGGGGTGTGCTCCCTCTCCCCGTTGCTTTGAACGGGGAGAGGTGCCCGGAGGCTTTGCGGAGGGCGGTGAGGGGTTCTTGTTGGTTTGCCGAGTTCGATGAGGTTGGAGGACCATCGAAGACCCCTCATCCGCCGCTGGCGCGGCACCTTCTCCCCGTGAAGCACGGGGAGAAGGAGGGATGTCGTAGGATGGTCGCGTGATCCTGCGAGCGGAACATCTTGTGATCGGGCATCGGGCGGGGAAGGCTGCCCTATGCGATGTCTCGGCGGTGTTTGCGCCGGGGGAGGTCACGGCGGTCTTGGGGCCGAACGGAGCGGGGAAGTCGACGCTGCTTCGGTGCTTGGCGGGGGTGCACGAGTTGCACGGTGGTTCTCGCGGGGCGGGGCTTTCGGGCGGGGCGGTGATGTTGGACGGGGTGGCTATCGGGTCGATGTCGCCTTCGGCGCTGGCGGCGCGGCTTGCGTATGTCCCGCAGCGGGAGGAGATCCCGGTGGGGTTCACGGTGGGAGAGGTGGTCGCGATGGGAGCGGAGGCGGGGGGGGATCCGGCTCAGACGGAAGCGGCGCTCGAGCGGCTTGCTCTGGTCGCGCTTCGGGATCGCCGGGTCGAGACGCTTTCGGAGGGGCAGCGGCAGCGGGTGACGATGGCTCGGGCGTTCGCACAGACGCGGGGGATGGTCGAGCGGCCGGGGGTGGTGCTCGCGGATGAGCCCGCGGCGGCGCTGGACCCCGCGCTCGCGGCGGAAGCGATGAGCGTCTTTCGCGAACTCGCCCGGCGCGGGCGGACGGTGGTCGTGGTGCTTCACGATGCGGACCTCGCGCTTCGGTGGGCGGACCGGGCGCTGCTCCTGCGGCAGGACGGGACGGTGCTTGAGCAGGGGCCGGCGGCGGAGACGCTGACGCCGGCGAACCTGGAGACGCTG
>JBIKTT010000280.1:0-4264 GCA_044347925.1 Phycisphaerales bacterium | reverse complement strand
CCCTCGCGGACGGCTTCGCTCCTCTCCGTCACCGCGAGAGGGCCCGACGGCGGCCAGACCGACAAGGGCGTCGCGCTCAACGAAGCCGTCATCACGGCGGGCAGCCCCTTCCGCGTCATCCGCCTCGCCCTCACCATCGACGGCCGCCCCGGCCCGATCTTCCACGGCGATGGCCTCATCGTCTCCGCCCCCACAGGCTCGACCGCGTACAACCTCTCCGCCGGCGGGCCCATCATGGCTCCCACGGTCGACGCGATGATCATCACACCGATCGCGCCGCACTCGCTCTCGTTCCGCCCGCTCGTCGTGCCGGGTTCCGCGATGGTCGACCTGCACGTCCTGCGAGCCAACGAGGACGCGGACTGCGGCACAACGCTGATCCTCGACGGACAGGTGATGACGCCGGTCAAGACCGGCACCGTCGTCTCGATCCGCCGCTCACAACGCACGGTCCACTTCGCCGTCAACCCCCGCCACGACTTCTGGGCCGCCCTCACGAGCAAGCTCCGCTGGGCGGAATCCCCGCGCATGCGCCAGTAAGGAGACGACCGCGCGAGCGGTCGCAAATCACCGAATCACATGGTCCGTCGGCGCCAGCGTCTTCTCCACGCTCGTCTTGAACGCTTCGAATCCGGCTTTGCCCATTAGGCCGAACGTCCCCTGCTTGCCGAGCTCAACCGCCGGCTGGTCGTACGCGTCGATGCCGAGCATCAAGCCCGCGTACGCCGTCGTGATCTCCCACAGCGCGATGAACTGCCCGACATGGTGCGCATCGATCCGCGGGAACGTCAGCGTGAAGTTCGGCCGCTGGCTCTCAACCAGCGCCCACTCCGTCGCACGCTTCTCCGCGTTGAGCAGGTCGCCCATCCGCTTGCCCTCGAGGTACTTCGTCGCTTCGATCCCCAGGCCCGTCGGGATCTGCACCTCGCCGTGCCCGCCCGGAGCGTGATGGTCAAAGCTCTTCACGTCGATCAGGCCGAAGACCTTGTCGTTCGGACCCTCGCGGTAAAGCTGCACCTGGCTGTGCTGGTCCGTCGCGCCCAGCGCCTTGATCGGCGTAAAGCCAGCGAAAACCTCCTGTTTCCGCGTGTCGTACTGCTTGCCCAGGCTTTCCGCCCAAAGCTGGCGGAACCAGTCCGCGAGCAGGTACAGCGAGTTGCTGTACGGCATCATCACGTGATTCGTCTTGCCCTTGGTCTGCCCGAGCTCAACCAGAAGCACCGCCAGCATCGCCGCCGGGTTCTTCGACAGGTCCGAAAGCGAGCACTTCGCATCCATCTCCGCCGCTCCATCGAGCAAGCCGTTGATGTCGATCCCGCACATCGCCGCGGAGAAAAGCCCCACCGGCGAAAGCACGCTGAAACGCCCGCCAACGCCGTCCGGCACCGGAAGCGTCGTGTACCCGTCCTTGTCGCAGATCTGCCGCATCGTCCCCTTCGCAGGGTCCGTCACCGCGACGATGTTGTGCTTGAAGTCCGCGCCCAGTTCCGCCTTGAGCGCATCCCGGATCACCATGAACTGCGAAGCCGTTTCCGCCGTCTCGCCCGACTTCGACACCACGTTGAAAAGCGTTCGCTTCAGCCCACCGGGACTCGAGCGACAGAGGTCCAGCACCGCTCCGAAGAAGTGAGGATCAACGTTGTCCACGACGAACATCCGCGGCCCCGGCCGCTTCTCCGCCGGAAGCAGGTTGTACGTCGGGGTGTTCAGCGAAGCTTGCAGCGCGATGTTGCCCAAAGCCGAGCCGCCGATGCCAAGCACCACAAGGTTATCGAACCTTCCCCGACAGGCCGCAACCGCCTGGTTCACCGCCGCCACGTGCCCGGCTCGGAACTCCCCGAACGGAAGCTCGCGCCACCGCTCCCAGCCCTTCCCCCGGGTCTTGGCGAGCGACGCGGTCATGGCCTGCACGGCCTGAGCAAGGTCGCTCCCCGGGCCGAGACGAGCAGGGTCCAAACCGTGAGAGCCGACGCGGGTGGAAAGACAGTTGGCGAAGTCGAGTGTGAGCATGGCGGAGGATATCGGGCGATTCGGCGTCCCATCCGCACTTCACCCCCCACCGCAACCCCAGGTTCCTCCCCCCGGGCCCTCCAAATCCCGGCAAGCCCGCCGGGTCGCACCGCGATTCGGGCGTTTTTTCGGATTTCCGCCTTTTCCCCGGGGCCGAGGACGATGATTATCGTGTAAAGTGGTATGGAGACTCCCATGAAGCACACCCTCGCTGGCATCTTCGGCCTCGTCGCTCTCGCAAGCCCCTCGCTGGCCCAGCCTTACGAGATCAACTGGTCCACCATCGACGGCGGCGGCGGCACCTCCTCGGGCGGCATCTACTCGCTGAGCGGCACGATCGGCCAGCCCGACGCCGGCCCGGCCATGTCGGGCGGAATCTTCACATTGACCGGCGGGTACTGGACCGGTGCGTCCCAGCCTCCGGGCTGCCCGGCGGATTTCAACGGCGACGGCTTCCTGGACTTCTTCGACTACGACGATTACGTCGGCTGCTACGAGACAGGCGTCTGCCCGCCCGGCAGGACGGCCGACTTCAACAACGACCAGTTCGTCGATTTCTTCGATTACGACGAGTTCGTCGGCGCGTTTGAAACCGGCTGCTGAACGCGTCAGTGCACACGGCGTTCGTCGCAGGGTTCGCCGGCGCGGACCTCTCTCGCACCATGCCGTCAGCCACCGAAAGCGCAAGGGTTGCGTCATCCCGCACCGAAGCATCAGCTTCGCGATCGCGCCGTCGTTTCCGAACATTTGCTTTTCATCAAGACATCACTTCGCCGCAATCCTCCTGACGACGCCACGTTCGTCGGGCATTGCGTACCGGCGTGACCGCTCGTTCGCGACATGCGTCTTCATGGAGAAGCATGTCATGCCGTCCGCATACCTTTCGCATCGTTGTTTGAAGTCGTGCCTCACGACGGGACTCCTGCTTGCCGCTGGATTCGCGACGCAAGCAGCAGCCCAGCCCACCAACGTCCGCAGCTGGTACGCACAGGGGCAGGTCTTCGTCGTGTGGCAACTCGTCGCGCCACCAGCAAGCCCCACGGACACCATCGAGATCTACGCCTCCGCTGCCGCCCAAGCCACCATTGCCAACATGACCAGGATCGGCCGCGTCTTTTTCCCTGAATACACGGGTGGTCGCCTCCAAGCCCTGTCGCCCAACGCCCGACTCCGGATCCCCACGCCCGCCGGCGGCACGTACACCCTCGCCGCCGACGAGGGTGTTTTCGCCTACACACCGCGATCTGCGGGCAACCTTTTCTTTGCCGCCGTCGAGACCGGCTCCGCCGTCGTCAACGCCGCCAACTCCAGCGCCACCGCCTTCCTTTACGACCCCGTCAACGATCCCATCCGGCCTCACCCGCAGTTCTCCGGCACAACACCCGGCGGCTTCCCCTACACCGCTTACGTTGTCTGGGCCGAGGGACGCGACGACCACACCAACGCACGCCCCGATATCCCGGTCCTCGCCGATGCGGACAAGAACGGCGTCCCCCACGTCTTCACCATCACCTCGCCCCTCGGCGGAGCGCCGAATCAGCCGCTTTCCTGCGCCTTCGCTCTCCACGGGGGCGGCGGCGAGTACCAACTTTTCCGCCCCGGCATCCCCGCGCGTTCGAACGTCTCCCTCCCGCTCACCGACGGCCTCGTGGTCACGCCTGACGACTCCTACTTCGCCGCCATCGGCACCGATCTCGTGCGTCTTGGCACCTCCTGGTTCGGCTTCACCCCCGACGCCGATCCATTCGACCCGACGCTCCCACGCACCGCCCCAGCCGCCGATTCGGTCGTCGTGAACTTCACCCAGCGCCGCGTCCACTGGCTCCTCGATTGGCTGCTCCGTCCCAACTCGCCCCAGACCATCGACCGGCAGCGCGTCGTCATGATCGGGCACAGCGCCGGCGGCCGCGGCACATCCCACCTGACCCGCCTCCGCCCGGAACGCTTCGCCGCCGCAGTCATCTACACACCCGCTTCCGATCTTCCGCTCGAAGGCACGGGCCTTGAAGCCTTCCTCCGCGGCAACTGGGCCGACCCCCTCGACACCAACCTCGTCGACGCGCAGGGCACCGCGCTCAACTTGACCGAAGTCTTCACCATGACCACCAGGCTCTCGGCCTCCCAGCGCGACCTCCCCCTCACGCGCATCATCTATGGCAAACGCGATCAGGATGAGGGCGCCTCGTGGTCCACCGGGCAGCGTGCCATCTTCGACAGCCTCCACGACGCCGACCTCGGCTACATGCTCTTCTGG
>JBIKTT010000279.1:0-4287 GCA_044347925.1 Phycisphaerales bacterium | reverse complement strand
AACGCGGGATCGGTGTAATGTCCTGGCTCGACGGTGATGTCGGTCGCGACGCCCGTCGCGACGTTCACGATGCGGACGGTGTTGAGCCGGTCGTCGTTCCACGAGACGTACGCGATGCGCAGACCTTCGGGCGACCACGCGGGGTCAAACTCGAACTCGTCGGTGGCTTTGGTGACGCGCCGAGGTTCGCCGGCCGCGCCGTCCTTGAGATCGGCGATGTAAAGGTGGCCGAGAGCCTGGAAGACAACCCGGTCGCCCTTGGGCGAAACGCGGACATTCCGCATCATCTTGACGTCGAACTTCTCGGGAGCGACCTCGATGGTCGACCGCACGGCGTTTGCGATCTTTCGGGTCGACTTCACGCGGAACGGGATGTTCTCAGGCTTGCCGCCCGCCGCCGCGACCTTCCAGATCTTGCCCTTGGCCCAGTAGACGATCGCCGAGCCGTCGGGCGTCCACGCCATGTTGGGGTAGACGCCGTGGACCGCCCAAGTCTCCTGGTTGTCTCGCTCCATGTTCTCGCTGAGCACGCGCGTCTGGCCGCTGGCCAGATCCATCACGAAAAGCGTCGAGACATAGCGCACGCGCCGGACGAACGCGATGCTCTTGCCGTCGGGCGAGGGCACGGGGCGGCACGCGCCGCCGGGGCCCGCGATGATGCGATCCGTCTGGCGGGTGACAAGGTCAAGACGATCGATCGCGTAGATCCCCGCGTTGCCGTCCTTGTCGTACTCAAAGTTCGGCCCGCCCGAAGCATCGAGGCTGTAGTAGAGATACCTGCCGTCGCGAGAAATCGCGGGCTCGCCGGTGTCCTTCTGCTCGCTGGTCTTGGCCGTCAGTTGCAGGCCGTCGGTCTTGCCCGAAGCGTGCCACATCCACATCTCGCCAGCGCCCAAGCTGCGACGACTGGTGAAGTGCTTGCGGGCGATGATGTTCTGGCCGTCGGGGGTCCAGATCGGCTGGGTGACGAGGCGGAAGGACTCCTTGGTGATCTGACGAAGGCCCGAGCCGTCGGCTTTCATGACCCAGATGTTGTCGCCGCCCTTGCCGTTCGAGCCGGTGCGGTCGGAGACAAACGCGATCCACTTGCCGTCGGGGCTGAACCGCGGCTGCATGTCCCACTGGATCCCCTCCGCGATGCACTTGACCCCGGAACCGTCCGCCGAGCCCGCGATGGGCATCGTGTAGATGTCCCCGAGCATGTCGAACACGATGGTGGTTCCGTCCGGCGAGACATCGAGGGTCATCCACGTGCCGGTGTCGGTGTTGAGCGTGACATCATGCCACCCCCAGCCGCCCGCGGACCCGTCGGTCGGCGGATTGGCGACGTCCCAAGCCGCAGGGTCTTTGGAGGGCTCCTTCACCGGATCCGTCGCGGGCTGCAGCGCCGTGTCGGCGGGGACCGGCTTGCCTTCCTTGTCCACCACCGGCGGGAGGGGCGGCGGCTCGGGCTGCGCCGTCTGCCCGCACACCTGACCGGCGGTCAGAACGAGGAAGGACATCAGCGCCGCGATGGTCGACTTGTTCATGCAGACTCCAGACACCGCACCTCTAAACCCGGGCTTGCATTATTGCTCGCGGTCACGCCTGAGACCGGAAGAGCGTTGGCCCAAGCTTTCGGATGGCCCCGGGAGTCCCCTACCCTTCAGCAATGGCGAAGAAGCCCGGACCCAAATCCAAGCACGATGCGGACGCGTCACGCGTCATCGAGAACCGCAAAGCCCGGCACGACTATCTCATTTCGGACACGCTCGAATGCGGGATCAAGCTGCAGGGGCCGGAGGTCAAGTCGATGCGCGACGGCCGCGTTCAGATCATCGACGGCTACGTTCGCGCGCAGGCCGAACCTCCTGAAATGACCGTCTTCGGCATCAACATCGAACCCTACGGCCCCGCTTCCGGCCGACCGATCAACTCCAAGCGGGCCCGCTTGCTCCTGGCCCATAAGAAGGAAATCCGCAAGTTCGCCCGCCAGACCTCGGAGAAGGGGTTCACGCTCGTCCCGCTGAAGATCTACTTCAAGGATGGGTTCGCCAAGGTGCTGATCGGGCTTGGCAAGGGCAAACAGGCGCACGACAAGCGTCAGTCCATCGCCGAGCGGGAGAGCAAGCGCGACCTGGACCGCGCAACCTCCCGCCGGGCCCGCTGACGCGCCGAAACCCGATTGTGGGTATTTCCTGGATCCTGCACACCCAAGGCTTCCCACGGTTTCGTTGGGAATTCACGAGGTCGAGGCAATAAGGGTTCGTTGCTCTCGTTGTGACTCGGACAACGGCCTTTCGGCCGGGCGTTCCGCCTTTTTCCACTGTCCTGAAAGCTCAAAGGAGAGGTTTATGAATCGCCGAGGTTCCATTGCGTCGCTCCTTTCTCTGGTTCTGGCCGCACTGGCCATGCTGCTTCCCGCCCACACCGCCATCGCGCAAGCCGCGTCGATCCAGGGCGTCGTGTACGCGAACCGGGCTGCCGTCGAGGGCGCGACCGTCGTTCTGCAGAATGAATCTGGCCCGGTTGCTCGGGCTCTGACGAACGCAAGCGGCGAATTCTCGTTCCCCCGCGTCGCCGCCGGTCGGTACCGGATCCAGGCGATGAAGGAAGGGGTTGGCCAGGGCGCTGCGGCGGTTTCGCTCCGGGCCGGCCAGTCCATCAGCGTGCGCATTGCTTTGGTCAGCGACCAGCGCGACCCCGGAGCGATCTCCGGAATCACGGTCAACGCGGACGGAGCGGTCGGCGGAGCACAGGTCATCCTCAGCCGCCGGGGCACGGTCGTCGCCCGGGCGGAAAGCTCCGCGGATGGCCGGTTCGGTTTCCGCAACCTCGCTCCCGGCACGTACACCCTTCAAGCCGCGAAGCGCGGCGTCGGCCGCGGCGAAGCCGAGGTCGTCGTGACCGCCGGTGAAGTCTCCCGCATTCGTGTTGCTCTCCGTCCGGTCGTCGTTGAGACCGGCCACATCATCGGCCTCGTCCGGACGACCGACGGCCAGGTGGTTCCCGGCGCGACGGTGGTGCTCCGTGACGCGACTGGCGAGATCGCCCGCGTGCTGACGGACGAGACGGGCCGCTACGGCTTCCGCAACCTCCGCCCCGGCACCTACGGGCTGACGGCGAGCAAGCGCGGCGTCGGCGAGGGTGCGACCCGGGCCAACGTCGTCGCGGGCCAGTCGGTCAGGGCCATGATCGAGATCCAGCCGGTCGCGCGCGTCGGCGCGGTCCGCGGCGTGACGGTCAGCGAAGCCGGCGTGGTCGGCGGAGCGACGGTCACCATCCTGAACCGGGGCAACGTCGTCGCGACGGCCACCTCCGGCCGTGATGGCAGCTTCTCCTTCGCGAACCTCAACCCCGGCAACTACGTGATCGAAGCCGCGAAGCGCGGCGTCGGCGCGGGCCGGGTCGAAATCGCGGTCGTCGCGGGCGAAACCACAACCGTCCGCGTCCCCCTCCGGTAAACCGGACGGGCCGCAAAAACTGATTACTGTCCGGAAAGGGCGTCCTGCTTCGCGCGGGGCGCCCTTTCCAGTTTTCGCCCGCACTAAGGCGCCCGGCCCCAAGTGGCCTTGCCCCGGGCTGAGCGGCCCGCCCGTACACTGCGGCGGCATGACCCAGCATCAGCAACCCCGCGACGCTTACCTCTCCCTCCGCCGCTTCCAGACCTACTTCCGCGACGTCATCGAGCCCGCGATCTGGGTCGAAAGCTCGCCGCTCACGGCTGAAGTTCACCAGATCACCGATCCGCACGCCGCTCCGATCACCGCCGAGCAAGCCGCCGCTTGCGACTTCCGCCCTGTCGCCGCGCCGTGGAACTGGGGACCCAAATGGTCCACCGCATGGTTCCGCGTCCGCGGAGAGGTGCCGCGAGCGTGGAAGGGCAAGCCTGTCGCTCTGCGATTCTCCTCAGGGACGGAAGCACTGCTCTGGCGGCTTGATGCGAGTTCGGCGAACCCCGCGACGGCGCTGCAAGGCTTTGACGTCAACCGCGACGCGTACCACCTCGCCGAATCGGCCGACGGCGGCGAGCGGATCGAAGCCTTGATCGAAGCCGCGTGCAACCACCCGTTTGGAGCGGGCGGCTTCGAGTGGGACCCCGCGGAGGTGCACGCCCGCTGGGCTTCGGAGCATCCGGGACGGTTCGAACGCTGCGAGGTCGCGGTCTTTGACCCCCACGCGTGGGAGCTTCGCCAGCGGTACGCGGTCGCACTCAAGCTGCTTGAAGAGCTGCCGCTGGATAGCAACCGGGCCCAGCAGCTCATCGCGGCCCTCACGCGTGCGACGAACACCCACACGACCGGCCAA
>JBIKTT010000278.1:0-4288 GCA_044347925.1 Phycisphaerales bacterium | reverse complement strand
CCCTGCACGCGTGGGCCCGACTCAGCAGATCCTCGACCTGGCCTTTCGCATCGCCGCCGAACGCGTCGACGAACGCCGCGCCCTCGGTCGCAAAGTCGCCGAAAAGCGACTGGGCGAGCGCGTTGCGGTAGCGCACCTTCCCGTCCTCCAACAGGAGAATGGCGAAGGGCGCGATCTCGAGCGTTTTGCGGTGACGCGCTTCGCTTTCCGCGACCACGCGCCCCGCTTCGGCCTGCTTCATGAGGTGACGCCGGATCATCATCCAGAGCATCGCCGCGGTGAAGATGACGAAGAACGAGCCCTTGAGAGTCTGGAAGGTCGTCTCGTTGGAGAATCTTCCGGCGATTGAGGACGCCGCGCGATCCGACAACACGATCCAGAGAAGCGCGAAGACCGCGTAGAGCCCCGCGATCCGGAACGCTCCGCGTGCGGCGTTTCTCGCCTGTCCGTCGCTTGAGGCCGGTATCGAGTCGGACTTCTCCACGAGAAACCTCCGATCAGTTGTCGCGCCAGCCTACCAGAAGTGCTTGTGTCTGTCCAATAACAAAGTGCGCGGGAACTGCGCATCGACGGATAGGCACGATATCGAGCCTTGCTGCCGTGGCTTCCGCCAAAGTAAGAAACGCGAACGCACGATCCTTCTTCTGAGCGCACGCTCAAGAGGAGATTCGGCATGATGATCGACCTTGGAGCCTTGGTTCTTGCGTCGGTGCTCTCCCAGCCGGAGGTGCCACAGCCTACCGCCTTCACCTATCAGGGCGAACTCAAAGTCGACAACATTCCCGGGAATATCTCGGCGGACCTTCGATTTCGTCTGTACGACTCGCCGTTCGCCGGGACGCAGATCGGCCCGATGCTCCAGCCGCCCTCGGTGGCGATCGTGAACGGCCGATTCAACACCACGCTCGATTTCGGACCCGGGGTCTTTACTGGGGAGGCACGCTGGCTTGAGATCGAGACGCGAGCCCCCGCAGGGGGCGGCTTGTGGACGGTGCTCTCGCCGCGGCAGTTCATCACGGCGGTGCCGTACGCGCTGCATGCGCTCAACGGCGGTGCTCAGGGCCCCGCTGGTCCTCAAGGCCCCACAGGTCCTCAGGGCCCGGCGGGTCCTCAGGGGACAACGGGGCCGCAGGGGCCTTCGGGACCGCCTGGGTCGAACGGGCCGCAGGGGCCGGCGGGACCGCAGGGTGCTCCGGGGCCGCAGGGTCCTCAGGGTGCGACGGGTCCTCAGGGGCCGGCGGGCGTTTCGCCCTGGCTTTTGCAAAGCTCAAACGCGTACTACCTGCAGGGAAACGTTGGCGTCGGCATCAACCAGCCCGCGTATCCGCTTCACGTTGAAACGTCGCAGGCCCGGGCGGGGTTCTTCGCGTCCACGCTTGCGAGCGGTCCGTCGTTCGGCGTGCTCGGAAGATCGAATAGCCCCGCAGGTGTCGGCGTGGTGGGGTGGTCTCCCGCGACGAACGGGGCCGGTGTCGGCGTGCAGGGTCAGACCGATAGCCCCGGCGGCCGGGGTGTTCAGGGGTGGGCGATCGCGACCACCGGCGAGACGTACGGCGTCTGGGGCTTGGTCGATTCGCCCGACGGCTTGGGCGTGCTTGGTCACAACCGCGCGACGTCGGGAGCGTCGACGGGCGTGCTGGGCCGCGTGGATTCGAGCGCGAACGACGCGGTCGGTATCTACGGCTACGCGGCGGCGACGACGGGCATGACGGCGGGCATCTGGGGCGTGATCGAGTCGAACACGGAAGCCGCGGCGGCCGTGTACGGCACCGCGACGGCGGCCAATGGCGTCACCATCGGCGTCCTCGGGTCGGTCGATTCACCCCAGGGGTACGGCGTCTTCGCGATCGGCGATCTCGGGTCTTCCGGCGTCAAGGAGTTCGTGATCGACCATCCGCTGGACCCCGCGAACCGCATCCTCAAGCATTACGCGGCTGAGGGCCCCGAGCCGTACAACATCTATCGCGGGACGGTGACGCTTGATGGCGAGGGGACGGCGACGGTGACGCTTCCGGCGTACTTCGGAGCGGTGAACAAGGACGAGACTTACCAGCTCACGCCCATCGGGGCGCCCGCGCCGGGGCTTTATGTTGCGGAGAAGGTGACCGAGGGGCGATTCCGGATCGCCGGAGGCCCGGCGGGGATCGAGGTCTCGTGGACAGTGACCGGCTCGCGGAACGATGCGTGGATGCGGTCGCGGCCGGCGCAAGCGGAGGTCGACAAGCCTGAGGGTTGGCGCGGCCGGTACTTCGCGCCGTCGCTGTTTGGAGCGGGCGAGGAGGCGAGGATCAGGCCGAATCGCAAGTCGGCGACCGTGCAGAACGCGGAGCGGGTTCTGAGCGAATAGACGACACTCATGGCCTGCGAATGACGTCGAGGTAGGGCACCTCGAACTCGCCTCTCCAATGAAGCGAGAAGCCGGAGATGTCGAGCGATTCAAACGGAATTCCCTTGACGCGCACACGCCATTTCTCCCGCGGCAGGATCCGCTCCGCGAGAGACCCGAAATCCTCCTTTGCCGTGGCGTGATCAACCGGGAAGACGAGAGTCTCGTTCGATCTCGACCAGTTCGGCATCAACTGGGTTCCATGCATCGGACTGATGTCCACCCCACCCAATCGTTCCCATCCCAGCCCACGCTCGAACTCGATTTCCAGCCGTACTCCAAAGAACGCAAACGGACCTCCATCGACCCATTCCGCGGAGGGGTAGATCACGATCCCCCGATGGCTGCTGCGGTAGTCCACAGGGTTCCATCGGATCGATGAACGCACCATTTCCGTGGCTTCGTTGGAAGCAAGCCATTCCTTCGAGACTTTGAATTCCCCCAGTCCGAACTGGAATTGGCTTGGCACCGGAGGCATCCCGAAGGCTTCAATCTGGCCCTTGATCAGCACGCGCTCGGGGTCCGTGCTCGGGTCACGAACAACGGCGACTTCCTGATACAGTTCATTCAGCAGCGGGTTTCCACGCAGCATTCTTGGCGCGACCCTTCCCTGTTCACCCTCGTGAACCGTGGTGTGCAGGAACGTCGTTCCGGCCCATTCCGGCGTGACCACGCGAATCAACGCTTTGGACGTCGAACCCGACCACGCGATGGGTTGCACGCAACGCTGGTGTTTGATCGCGTCGCGGATCGCGGAAGGTGAAAGGTCCTTGTTCGAGAATCGCCGAAGCATCTCCACCGTCGCCCAGTGGACTTGGCCGGTCGGCCCGCGCTCCTGCCCGGTCGGCATGAGCGATCGAACCAACGCGGATTCCTGGAGCAGTGAAGGCCAGCCGTTTCGATGCGCCACCGGCACGACTCCGGCCCCCAGCGCAACGAGCATGATGAACAGCGAGACCGCGACGACGCGCCACCGGCGTCTGGTTCTCATCAGCCCGCGTTCGTGCCGGGCTTCGTGGCCGCACTCGGGACACCGCAATCCCGGGGTGCCATTCATGTCATACCAGCACCGCCCGCACCGGCGGCGACCTCTGGAACGATCGCCTCGCAGGGCCCAGAGGATCACAAGGCCCAAAATCGCGGCGATCCCGATGGCTGACCACGCCACGATTCTGGCCATCGCATCGGGAGTCATCGTGATTCACCTCTCGCAAAAGCCCGTGTGACGGCTCTCGCGAACGGACTCAGTGGCTGCGGCAAACCCTCCGGCACGACCGCCCATCTTACACGATGGGCGACCAACCCATAGTGAACAGCTTCCTCGCCCGGTTCCAACGGTGGAGCAAGACGTCAGTTAGACGCACGATTCGTCGCTCCTGCGGGCTTCGGGACCCCGAGAGAAGCAAGCATCGATCACGCTGGTCGGCGCGTTCTCGGGCGTCGAGAGCCTTCAAGCTTGACGCACTTTTTGCGCGGTTCGAGGTGCGAGCAAGCGTGAACCAGTCGATACTTCCGCGACCACGATGCAATGGTCCGGCGAAGGAGGCTTTTATGCCCAGCAGGCTCCCGTACCGCGCGGTGTTCATCAGCGATGTTCATCTCGGGTCGGCGGCGAGCAGCGCCGACGCTGCGGCTCAGTTCCTCAAGCACGTCGAGTGCGAGACTCTCTACCTCGTCGGCGACATCATCGACATGTGGCGGCTTCGCTCCCGCTGGTACTGGCCCGAGACGCACAACAAGTTCATCAGGCGCGTGCTCAAGATGGCCAAGCAGGGGACCCGCGTGGTCTTCATCCCCGGGAACCACGACGAGCACGCCCGCGACTATGAAGGGCTCAACTTCGGCGGCGTCGAGCTCGTCCGTGAAGCGATCCATACCACCGCCGACGGTCGGCGCCTTCTC
>JBIKTT010000342.1:0-3734 GCA_044347925.1 Phycisphaerales bacterium | reverse complement strand
GGATCCGGCTCAAGAAACGATCATAGAACCCCCCGCCCCGCCCGAGACGCCTCCCGGCCTCATCAAACGCGATTCCGGGGACGAAAACCACGTCAATCTCGCTCAGCTCCGACGCGCCAATCTCATTCGACGCCGCCACGGGCTCCGGGATGCCGTGTTTGCGAACGACAAGGCCGGAATCCACGCTGGTCACCCGCCGCGGAATCAGCACCTTCGCGTCCCAGTCGATCGCGGGCAGAAGGAGGACCTGTCCCCCCGCCAGCATCGCACGACACGCTTCCCGACAGTCCACCTCGCGGTCCGTCGGGGCATACGCCATCAAGACCCGGGCCTGTCGCACCTCCGGCAGATCCGCCAACTGCCGACAGACCATCGCCGATTCCTCCGCCAGCCGCGGCGCGGTCAGCGTCTCGACGAGCAAAGCCACCGCTCGCCGCGTCCGCTTTTTGCGTTCCTCAAGCGTTTCCGCGGTCACCGCCGACCTCCCGTCCGCGTCCGTCGTCCCGCCGCTCGCGCCGAAGCCGACGGATCTCCGCCAGCCTTTCCGCATGGGCCTTTTCCGCTCCCACCTCACCCGGCTTGTAATACTCGCGTTCCACGCCGAGGTAATCCTGTCCGGTGTTGCCAGCGTCGTGGGTGTATTCGTACTTCTCCGCGCCCGGCCCGCCCGCTTGCTTGGTGCGAACGCCCGCTCCGCCGGTGCGCGGATCGGTCGACACGGGCGAGCTGTTCGGATCGCGCAGGTACATCGGCACGGCGAGCGTCCGGCCTTCACGCACATCCGCGAGAGCCGCTTCGATCGCCGCGTAGCTCGCGTTGCTCTTGGGCGAGAGAGCCATCGCCGTGGTCATCTGGGCGAGCGTGATGCGTGCTTCGGGCATGCCGATCCGCTCGATCACCTGATACCCCGCCGCCGCGATCATGATCGCCCGCGGGTCTGCGTTGCCGATGTCCTCGCTCGCCAAGATCGCAAGCCGGCGGGCGATAAACCGCGGGTCCTCTCCGGCTTCCAGCATGCTCGCAAGCCAATACAGCGCCGCATCAGGGTCGCTTCCGCGGACACTCTTGATGAACGCGGAGATCTGGTCGTAGTGCCCGTCGCCGCTCGCGCCGCCGTACGCCGGGGCTTTCTGCTGAATGCTCGCTTCCGCGACCTCGCGATCGATCACGATCGTCTCTTCCGCACCCGCACGCGAGGACATGACGGCGACCTCGAGCGCGGTGAGAGCCCGCCGGGCGTCCCCTTCGCTCCGAATCGCCCAGACGTGCAGCGCTTCGTCGCTGATCTCGATCCGCCGCTTGCCGAACCCGCGTTCCGCATCCTCGATCGCCGCCCGAACGACCTCCTTGATCGCGTCCTGGCTCAGCGGCTCAAGCCTGAAAAGCGTGCTCCGGCTCACGAGTGCGGAGTTGACCGCGAAAAGCGGATTCTCCGTCGTCGCGCCGATCAGCGTGATCACCCCGCGCTCAACGTCGGGCAGAAGCACATCCTGCTGGGCTTTCGTAAACCGGTGGATCTCATCGAGGAACAGGATTGTGCGGGTGCCGGTGTTCTCCAAGCGGGCGGCAGCTTCGTCGATCACCTCGCGGATCCGCTTGACCCCGACGCCCGCCGCGTTCTCCCGGACGAAAGCACGCTTGCTGTGGGCGGCGATGACCTCGGCCAGGGTCGTCTTTCCCGTTCCCGGGGGTCCGTGGAGGATGATGGAGGTGATCGCCCCACCCTCCAGCATCCGCCGGAGGAGCTTGCCGGGGCCCAGAAGGTGCTCCTGGCCTCGAAATTCGGCAAGTGACCGGGGTCGGAGGCGTACAGCCAGAGGCTCGGCGGTGCGCCGAGCGGCCGCGCGTTGTCCGGCCCACAGATCGCTCATGCAGAAGGATACGGATCCGAGCCGGTCACGGGCCGAAATGCGGCGA
Source organism: Phycisphaerales bacterium (assembly GCA_044347925.1). Classification (GTDB taxonomy): domain Bacteria; phylum Planctomycetota; class Phycisphaerae; order Phycisphaerales; family UBA1924; genus UBA2396. The sequence continues at coordinate 1,817 of JBIKTT010000342.1, read as the reverse complement.
AGTAAGTGCTAACATCGGCGGTGTCCGTCGTGGTTGTCATCATCTTGGTGGCGGGGTTGTGGCTTCTCGTCGCATGGGCGGCGGGTCGCATCATGGACAATCCGCGGAATGACGCGATCTACGGGTTCGGACTCGCGTTCACCAAGCTCTATGTCCGCCTCTTTCATGGGCTTCGGGTGCGCGGGCCGGTCCCGACCAGGGCCGATGGCTGCGGCCTCATCGTCGTCGTGAACCACACCGCGGGCGTCGACCCGGTGCTCGTCCAAGCGGCGTGCCCGTTCGAGATCCGCTGGATGATGGGCCGCGACATGATGATCCCATCGCTGGACTGGTGGTGGGAGTGGCTCGACATCATTCCCGTCGATCGCGGCGAAGCCGGCAAGCCCGGCAACGACCCCACCGCCGCCAAGGAAGCCATCCGCCATCTCCGCGCCGGCGGCACCGTCGGCGTCTTTCCCGAAGGAAGCATCGAACGCCCGCCGCGCACGCTCAAGCCCTTCGCGCCGGGCATCGGCCTCCTCGTCCGCATGACCAAAGCCCGCGTGCTCCCCGTCATCATCGAGGGAACGCCCGTCACCAACAGCGCCTGGGGAAGCCTCTCCGTGCCGAGCCGAAGCAAGGTGACGCTCCTCCCCATCTACGAAAGCCCGCCCGGAAAGAAGTCCGCGGAAGAGATCACGGGCGCGATCCAGAACCTCTTCGTGCAAGCGACCGGCTGGCCCGTCAAGGACCGGTGAGCGGTTCGAATACCATCGGGCTATGGCACTCCGTCAAGTCGGCTTGTCTCTCGCGATCACGCTCCTCGCGGCCACCGCACGCGGCCAGGACCTTGCCACCCCCACCGGCCCGAGCGTCGAACGCTTTCCCACCGTCGCCGAGAAGTCGGGCTTCGAAGCGACCTCGACCTCCACGGAAGTGATCGAGCATCTTGATGCACTCGCCACGCTTCCGCTGGTCCGCAGGGCATCGATGGGCACGACGCACCAGGGCCGCGATATCCCGATGGTGATCATCGCCGACCCGCCTGTCGCCACGCCCGAACAAGCCAAAGCCAGCGGCAAGCTCACGGTGCTCCTCTTCGGCAACATCCACGCGGGTGAGTGCGACGGCAAGGAAGCCCTCGGCATGCTCGCTCGCACGCTCGCCACCGAGCCGAACCACCCGCTGCTTCGCCATCTGGTCGTGATCATCGCGCCCAATTTCAACTCCGACAGCAACGACAAAGTCGGGCCCACCGAAACACACCGCCCCGGCCAGATCGGGCCCGCGAAAGGGTGCGGCATCCGCGAGAACGCGCAGGGCCTGGACCTCAACCGCGACTTCATCAAGCTCAAGACCCCGGAAGTCCGGGCTTTGGTGAACACCGTGCGCCTCTGGGACCCCGCCGTCGTCGTCGATTGTCACACCACCAACGGAAGCCACCACCGCTACCTCATGACCTACGCCGGGCCGAAGTCTCCCGCGGGCGACCCACGCATCGTCGACTTCTCCCGAAACACGTTCATGCCGAAGATCGCCCAGCACTTCGAAAGCACCACCGGCCGCCCGACGTTCTGGTACGGCAACTTCGAGGGCGACCACGAGAACCCGCCGCGCACCCACACACGCTGGGAGACGTTCCCGGCCGAAGCCCGGTTCGGCACGACCTACCTCGGCCTGCGCGGCAAGTTCAGCGTCCTCGTCGAAAGCTACTCCTACGCGTCGTACAAGGACCGCGTGCTCGGAAGCCTCGCGTTCTGCACCTCCATCCTCCACGCGGCCGATGCCCATCGAGACGAGATCCGGCGGATCGTCGGCGAAGCGGACCAAGCACCGCC